>NZ_JAOQJY010000007.1:145876-149380 GCF_025567525.1 Gallintestinimicrobium propionicum
TGCCGAGAATGAGCAAAAAGAGGAAGCATGAGCTTTCTTTTTACCTCAATGACCGGGGGCGTGTCACTTACAACGAATTATGCCGGAAATGCCAGCATGGGTGCAAGCAGAGCTTCCGGGCGGTTGTGATTGACTGCCCCCGTTATTTATCCAAACGAGCAAAGAAAAAGGAGGAACACACCGAATGAATTTTGAATTTATGACGATAGACACACCATTGCCGCCCTGTATGGCTTTTCCAAGAGCGTTGACAGGGTTTCCAGTCAGCAGCACCGCAAAGGTCATGTACTGCCGGATGTTGGACGCTATGCTCTCCAATGGGCAGGAGGACGAGAACGGAATCCTGTTTGTCTGCTTCCCTGTCACAGCCATTGCCGCAGTCCTGTCCCGCAGCTCTATGACGGTCAAGCGTTCTTTGAATGAACTGGAAAACGCCGGACTTATCATGCGGGTGCGTCAGGGCGTTGGAGAACCAAACAGGATTTATGTGTTGATACCGGGAAAGGAGGACGCTGCCCTTGCCTGATACCTCAAAGCTGGAAAAGCTCAACCGGGAGCTGGAGAAAAGCGAAAAGAAACTGCGGAAAGCCATCAATGATGAAAAGGCATTGCAGCACCAGTTAAAGCAGCTTACCCGAAAGGAACGGACGCACCGGCTCTGTACTCGTGGCGGTATGCTGGAAAGTTTTCTGCAAGAGCCGGAACGCCTGACAGATGATGATGTCATGCTGTTGTTGAAACTCATTTTTCACAGGCAGGACACGCAGGAACTATTGAAGAAACTGCTGGAACGGGAGAAGCCGGAAACCCCTTAGTTTACTAAGGGCGCAATTATACACCACCCAAAGGTTGGTGCATTGCGTTCTCCGAAGGCTCCTCGCCGGAGGGCTGTGATTTTCCGCAGTCATGGTCTGCTCCAAATCAAACAGGGGACGCTACGCTTCCCCTGCGCTGGCTGCCGCCAGCTGCCCTTTTGTGGACTTGCCATCTGGGGACACCTTGCGCTGCAAGCTGTTCCCATCTGACAAGTTTCATAAAATACGCTATCTTTTCGATAGGTAATAAAGTATAATGAAATCAATAACAAACTGGACTTGAATAACGGGAGGGACGCCTATGTTATGGTCTATTAGTGGTGGAGTTATAATTTTTGTTTTAGGTGTGTTTATTTTTTTAAAGCCAGATTTAGTGTGGAAATTAACAGAAGCATGGAAATCTTATCGTGCAGATGAGCCATCTGAGTTATATCTGAAAACCACAAAAATTGGCGGTATTTTATTTGCTCTATCAGGAATTGTTATGATAATACTACCCTTTATTTTGAAATAATAACTTTCAGATTGCATGACGAGCGACAAATCAATTTTAGGAGGGATATAGATGCCGGTTATCGAGATTATAACGATTGTATTTGCAGCGATTACAATTTATTTGTGTTATGACGAATATAAAAAAGGAAAAATGAGTTTGAGGAATTTCAAAATAGTTTCTATATGCGAAAGTCTTGCGATTTTAGGAATGATATTTTTGATAATTTGCTGTTATTCAAATATGAAATTATAATGGGGAGCTAAAAATACGAAATGATGAAATATCAATGTCCTTGCTGCGGATATTTTACCTATAATGTTCCGGCAAATGAAGATTGTGGGTATATCTGTCCCGTTTGTTTTTGGGAGAATGACCCGTTCATTGCTTCTGATAACGAACCAAGTGACTCTAATCATGGAATAACGCTAAAAGAAGCGAAATCCAATTTCTCAAAATTTGGTGCTTGTGAAAAAGAAATGTTATGTTATGTCCGACCACCAAGAGATGATGAAAAAGAAATTTCATAGTAGTGTGTAAAGGAGAATCAAATGAAGCATAAAAAGTTTTTGTTAATTGCACTGATATGTTTAATCGGTATAGGTATTAGCTTTCTTTTGTTTTCTGCTCATAGACCATTCAAAGATTTAGAGGCAGCAGATATTACTTCGGCAAGTGTTCGGTTATCGCCACCTGATACAACAATTCAGATAGTAGAAACAGAGGAATTAGTATCATATCTCAATGAGGTAGTTATTTACAATAAGGACAACTCATATACAGAATATGCCGGACAAGCAGTTATTTTCACTCTGTCTTTGGCAGATGGTTCTCAAGTGGAGATTATAGCATACAATCCATTTATTATAATTGACGGTATTGGTTATAAATGCAAATATGAACCTTGTGAAGTTCTTAATCATTATGCTAATGAGCTAATGACAAGAGAACCATAATTTTTAAGTGTACCATCTACCCATCGGGTCAACTTGTCCCGAACTTTTACAACTAAATATCCGCCGCCAACACAGCGGCGCACCGAGCAGGAAATCTGAAAAAGGTCTCCTGCTTTTTTTCTGCCCAAAATGAGGTGGTAAAACGCCACCCCATCCACCAATTAGCGAAAGGAGGGATACGAAATGCCCTGTCCACACAACGAAATCACGATTGTTCAGCGCAGCCAACGGCAGTCTGCTGTTGCCGCCGCTGCTTACCAGAGTGGCGAAAAACTGTTCTGTGAATATGACCAGCAAGTGAAGCACTACCCGGAAAAGCGTGGTATCGTCCACAATGAAATCCTGCTCCCACCTAATGCCCCACAGGAATATGCAGACCGCAATACTTTGTGGAACGCCGCCGAAGCGGTGGAAAAACAATGGAACTCCCAGCTTGCAAGGCGGTGGGTGCTTACCATCCCCAGAGAGATACCGCCCGACCAATATGCTGTCCTTGTCCGGGAGTTTTGTGAACAGCAGTTTGTTTCCAAAGGGATGATTGTTGACTTTGCCATCCATGACCCCCACCCGCCGGGACACAATCCCCACGCCCATGTCCTGCTGACTATGCGGGCAATGGACGAGCATGGGAAATGGCTTCCCAAGAGCCGCAAGGTTTATGACCTTGACGAGAATGGGGAACGGATAAAGCTGCCATCCGGCAGGTGGAAAAGCCACAAGGAGGATACGGTGGACTGGAACGACCAGAAGTATTGTGAAATCTGGCGGCATGAATGGGAGGTCATCCAGAACCGCTATCTGGAAGCCAATGACCGCCCGGAGCGTGTGGACTTGCGTTCCTATGCCAGACAGGGGCTTGATATTATCCCTACTGTCCATGAGGGAGTTGCTGTCCGGCAGATGGAAAAGCGAGGTATCCAGACGAATATCGGCAACCTGAACAGGGAAATCAGAGCTGCCAACAATCTGATGAAGTCCATCCGGCAGCTTATCCAAAACCTCAAAGGCTGGATTACCGAGCTGGGCGAAAAACGGAAGGACTGGACAAGGGCTGGACAGAACCGGGGGACTTCACAGGACTTAAAGGCAGTCAGCGAAGCCCTGTCCTATCTCCGTCAAAAGGGGCTTTCTACTGTGGAGGACTTAGAAGTATTTCTGGAATCTTCCGGGAAATCAGCCGCAGATTACCGCAGTCAGATGAAGCCAAAGGAAGCCCGCAGCAAAGTGATTGACGGGATTC
>NZ_JAOQJY010000007.1:149504-154628 GCF_025567525.1 Gallintestinimicrobium propionicum
ACGGGATTCTTGCCAGCCGGACAGACTGCAAGGAATGTAAGCCTGTCTATGAGAAGTACCAGAAGATATTTTTCAAGAAAACAAAGGAGAAATTCAAACAGGAACACCCGGAGGTCGCCCGGTATGCGAAAGCCGCCGCCTACCTTGCCAAGCACCCGGACGATAAGGACAGCACCCAAAAGGAACTGCAACAGGAGCAGGAAAAACTTCTCAGCGAAATCGCAGAGCTGAAAGTACCGCTGACAGAGGTGCAGGAGGATTTGAAGAAGCTGCGGGATATCCGCTACTGGGTACGGAAAGCCACCCCCGGCACAGAGGAAAGCAAAGAGCCGCCCAAGAAGCAGCCCATCAAGGAAGTCTTGCAGGATAAGGCAGACGAGAAAAAAGCACAAAGAACTGCCCAGGAACAGACGAAACACAGACAACAGGATATGGAACTTTAACAGGCACTTGCCATTTTCAATCAGAGAATGTCAGGTGCTTTTCTTTTTTCAAGGAGGGATAGATTTGAATGTATTTGAAGCTGTGAAGCAGTCCGTCACAACAAGACAGGCTGCGGAGCATTATGGAATCCATGTAGGTCGGAACGGGATGGCTTGCTGCCCGTTCCATAACGATAAAACCCCAAGCATGAAGCTGGATCGGCGTTACCACTGCTTCGGCTGCGGTGCGGATGGGGATGTGATTGATTTTGCCGCCGCCCTGTATGGGCTGAGAAAGAAAGAAGCCGCCGTACAGCTGGCACAGGACTTCGGGCTTTCCTATGAGGACTGGAAACCGCCGGGAAAGGAAAAAAAGCCAAAGCCCCGGCAGAAATCCCCGGAGGAACAGTTTCAGGAAGCAAAGAACCGCTGCTTCCGTATTCTTGCCGATTATCTCCATCTGCTTATGGCATGGAGAACGGACTACGCCCCGCACTCCCCGGAGGAAGCCTTTCATCCCCGGTTTGTGGAAGCCTTACAGAAGCAAGACCAAGTGGAATATCTGCTGGATGTGCTGCTCTTTGGGGAAACGGAGGAAAAAGCGGCTTTGATTACGGACTACGGAAAGGATGTGATACAGCTTGAACAGCGAATGGCAGAGCTTGCAGCCGCAGACGCAGCAAGAACTAAAAAACACCATGAACGCCATGCAGCCGCCCCAGAGCGTTGAGGAAATCAAGGCGGGACTGGAAACTACCGAGAAAGGCGGTGTCCGTCAGAGCATACGGAACTGCCTGACCGTATTCCAGCGTGACCCGCTGCTTTCCGGGGCTATCGCATACAACATCCTGACCGACCGCAAGGACATCATAAAGCCCATCGGCTTCCACAGGGAAAGCACAGCCCTGAACGATACGGACATGAAGTATCTGCTTCTTTATCTGGAAGAAACCTACGGGCTTACCAATGAGAAAAAGATTGATAATGCCATCGGGATTGTGGCGAATGAAAACAAGTACCATCCCATCCGGGACTATTTAAGTGACCTTGTTTGGGACGGGACAGAACGAATCCGTTTCTGCCTGCGGCACTTTCTGGGGGCTGACGCAGACGATTACACCTATGAAGCGTTGAAGCTGTTCCTGCTGGGTGCAATCTCACGAGCCTTTCAGCCGGGATGCAAATTTGAAATCATGCTCTGTCTGGTAGGCGGTCAGGGGGCTGGCAAGTCCACCTTCTTCCGTCTGCTGGCAGTCCGGGACGAGTGGTTCTCCGATGATTTGCGGAAGCTGGACGATGACAATGTGTACCGCAAGCTGCAAGGTCACTGGATTATCGAAATGTCGGAAATGATGGCAACCGCCAACGCCAAGAGCATTGAGGAAATCAAGTCATTTTTAAGCCGACAGAAAGAGGTTTACAAGATACCCTATGAAACCCACCCAGCAGACCGCCCCCGTCAGTGCGTGTTTGGCGGCACTTCCAATGCCCTTGACTTCCTGCCCCTTGACCGTTCCGGCAACCGCCGCTTTATCCCCGTCATGGTGTACCCGGAGCAAGCCGAGGTTCACATTTTGGAGGACGAAGCCGCTTCCAGAGCCTATATCGAGCAGATGTGGGCAGAAGCGATGGAAATTTACAGAAGCGGCAGGTTCAAGCTGGCTTTCAGCCCTGCCATGCAGCGGTATCTCAAAGAACACCAGCGGGATTTTATGCCGGAGGACACCAAAGCCGGGATGATACAGGCGTATCTTGATAAGTACACCGGGAGCATGGTCTGCTCCAAGCAGCTCTACAAGGAAGCTTTGAACCATGCCTTTGACGAGCCGAAGCAATGGGAAATACGGGAAATCAATGAGATTATGAACCAATGCATTGACCGCTGGCGGTACTTTCCGAATCCAAGAATGTTTTCCGAATACGGCAGACAAAAGGGCTGGGAGCGTGAAAACCCGGCAACGGACTCCGGCAACCCGTCTGAAAAAACGATGGACGGTTTTGTGGAGGTCACAGAACAGATGGAGCTTCCGTTCTGAAAATGGCAGCCCGTTGCACCCCCTGTTGCTATCCCGTTGCCGAGCCGGTTGCCGGGGAAAATCCCGAAACTATCGGCTTTTCTCCCCTATGACAACCAAAACAACAGAAAAATAAAAGAAAAGTATAAATAGTAACCATCGCCAGATTGAGATTGTTTGCAAGGTCTTTTGAAGCCCGTTGCCGGACTTCGTTGCCGACACCCTCTGTCTGGCTATTTTCATGTATGGAGGATAACTGCCTATGGCAAAAAACAAAACAGAAATTCATGTGACTACTGTATTTGACGGGGAGCTGGACGCCACCGATGTGTTCGTCAGCCTGATTTCCCAGAAATACAGCAAGACGAATACAAAAGAATATCTTGCTAAAAAGAAAGATATGAAGTATAATGAAGATGAGGTTCAAAAGAGCCAGATACCGTCTGGATTGTGTGGGTAAATGGCTATGATGAACGAAATGGAATACAGAACAATCGGTTCGGCACTTGCCGGGGGCTATCGTGCAGCGGTCTATTGCAGACTGTCAAAGGACGATGACCTGCAAGGCGAAAGTGCCAGTATCGCAAACCAGCGTGATATGCTGGAAAAATACTGCGAAAAGCAGGGATGGGAGGTTGTGGCAGTCTATCAGGACGATGGCTTCACAGGTCTTAATATGGAGCGTCCTGATTTACAGAGAATGTTGAGAGCCATTGAGCGCAGGCAAATCAACCTTGTCATCACGAAAGACCTCAGCCGACTGGGGCGTAACTATCTGCAAACCGGGCATTTGATTGAGGACTTTTTCCCAAGAAATGGTGTCCGCTATATCGCCATGAATGACGGTATCGACACCCTGCGGGATAACAACGATATTGCCCCGTTCAAGAATATCCTGAACGAGATGTACAGCAAGGATATTTCCAAGAAAGTCCATTCCTCTTATCTTCTGAAAGCGCAGAAAGGACAGTTTACCGGGTGTCTTGCCCCGTTCGGGTATCGGAAAGACCCGGAGGACAAAAACCATCTGCTCATTGACGAGGAAACCGCCCCGATTGTGCGGCTGATTTTCGGATATGCCCTAAACGGTCATGGTCCGAACTATATCCGCAGACGGCTGGAGGAAGAAAAAATCCCCTGCCCCACATGGTGGAACCGGGAACGGGGGCTTCGCAATACCCGCACCAAATGGGAAAAGAAAGACCCGGAAAACGGGCGGTATATGTGGGACTTCTCCGTTATCAAAGACCTTTTGATGAATCCCGTCTACACCGGGGCGATTGCTTCCCAGAAAAAGGACTACCGTTTCAAAATCGGCACGATTGGGGAAAAGAAGCCGGAGGACTGGATTGTGGTGGAGGGACAGCATGAACCGCTGATTGACCGCATGAGCTTTGACATTGTGCAGAACAAGCTGAAATCCCGCCAGCGTCCGGGGCAGACCAATGAAATCAGCCTGTTTGCCGGACTGATAAAATGCGGTGAGTGTGGGAAGTCACTGACGATACGCTACACAAACGCAAAACATCCCCAGCAGATTTATTCCTGCAAGACCTACAATGCCTTTGGAAAGAACCACTGCACCCAGCACCGGATTGACTATGACACCCTTTACAGCCATGTGCTGCGGAAAATCCGGGAATGTGCCAGAGCTGCCCTGATGGACGGGGAAGCGGTTGCTGACCGCCTGACCAATACCTGTGAAGCCGAGCAGCGGGAACAGCGGGAAGCAATGGAACGCTCCCTTACAAGGGACGAGGAACGGATTGAGGTTCTGGACAAAATGGTCATGCGGCTTTATGAGGATATGATTGCAGGGCGTATCAGTGAGCAGAATTTCAACACCATGCTGGAAAAGACACAGACCGAGCAGACGGAGCTTAAAGCAAAAGTGTCCGAGGGCAGAAAGCGGCTGTCCGATGAAGTCCAGCTTGCCAATGACGCAAAACAATGGGTGGAAGCCATTCAGGAATACGCCAACATCACAGAGCTGGACGCAGCCATCCTCAACCGCTTAATCAAAGAAATCGTCGTGCATGAGCGCATTGACGAAGATAAAACAAGACACATTTCTATCGAAATTCATTTTAATCTCAAACCCATCCCGGAGGTGGAACAGGTCACTGCCTGACCTGTCCCGCCGGGACGGTTCTCTTAAAAACACCATATAGATTTTTTGTACGCCGCCGCCCGCCATCGAGCAGAGTTTTACACCTAATTGGGGATAAAACAGCTCATGGCCGGCGCTGGTGTAGCCGTAGTCGGCATGGTCCTTGTACCTCTGCTCTCCGGGCTGTTCTCTGTCTAAGCGTTCCTGCATGAAATCCTTGCCGATCCCGCAGTTCTGCGGGGGCGGCGGAAAGGAGGTTGACACCGTATGGATTTCTTACTTGAAGCCCTGACAAATTGGCTGAAAGAAATGCTGGTGGGCGGTATTATGAGCAACCTTTCGGGGATGTTTGACAGCGTAAACCAACAGGTCGCGGATATATCCGTACAGGTAGGACAGACCCCACAGGGATGGAATGGCAGTATTTTCAATATGATTGAGAATCTGTCAAACTCCATCATAGTGCCGATTGCAGGTGTGATCCTGGCTATCGTTATGACCGTAGACCTGATCCAGATGATTGCAGACAAGAACAACCTGCATGATGTGGATACCTGGATGATTTTCAAGTGGGTGT
>NZ_JAOQJY010000008.1:0-13130 GCF_025567525.1 Gallintestinimicrobium propionicum
GCAGGTGGTTTTTTGTTTCGGGCATCTCCATTTTTCGGAACACGAAAAACTCCAATACCCTCAACAGGATAAATCCCATAAAAAAAACGCGAAGCCTTGTAAATAATATATTTACATAGGTTTCGCGCCTTTTAGCGTTACTTATTTTGCGTAGTCCGTTACGCGGCTCTCTCTGATCACATTGACCTTGATCTGTCCCGGATATTCCAGCTCTGCTTCGATCTGCTTGGAAATATCCCGTGCCAGGAGTACCATATCCGCATCGGAAATCTGCTCAGGAACTACCATAACCCGAACCTCTCTGCCCGCCTGAATGGCAAAGGATTTATCTACACCTTTGAAATTGTTGGAAATGTCTTCTAATTGTTTCAGTCTGCTGGTATAGGTTTCCAGCGTCTCTCTTCTTGCACCCGGACGAGCTGCAGAAATTGTATCAGCAGCCTGTACGATACAGGCAATCAGAGAGGTCGGCTCTACATCGCCGTGGTGGGATTCCACCGCATTGATGACTGTCGCGGACTCTTTGTATTTCCGGCAAAGCTCAGCGCCCAGCTGGATATGAGAGCCTTCCATTTCGTGATCCACTGCCTTACCGATATCATGCAGCAGACCTGCACGTTTTGCAAGACGGACATCCAGTCCCAGCTCTGCAGCAAGCAGACCGGACAGATGTGCTACCTCGATCGAATGCTTCAATGCGTTCTGACCGTAGCTCGTCCTGAATTTCATCTTACCTAACAGTCTGACAAGTTCCGGATGAATACCGTGTACGCCGACTTCCAGTACAGCGGCCTCGCCCTCTTCTTTAATCATTGTCTCTACTTCACGCTGTGCCTTTTCTACCATCTCTTCGATTCTGGCAGGATGGATACGTCCATCTACAATCAGCTTCTCCAGTGCAATCCGCGCAACCTCTCTGCGGATCGGATCGAAGCCGGAAAGCACAACTGCTTCCGGTGTGTCGTCGATAATCAGATCAACGCCGGTCAGGGTTTCAAGGGTACGGATATTACGTCCTTCCCGTCCGATGATACGCCCTTTCATTTCATCGCTGGGAAGCTGTACGACAGAAATCGTCGCTTCGGATACATGATCTGCAGCACATTTCTGAATCGCATTGACCACATATTCTTTCGCTTTCTTGTCAGCTTCCTCTTTGGCCCGATGTTCCATTTCCTTGATCATCTTGGCCGATTCATGCTTCACATCATCTTCAACAATTTTCAGCAAATATTCCTTTGCCTGGTCGGAGGTCAAACCAGAGATTCTTTCCAGTTCCTGGACACGCTGCTCGTTCAATCGGGAAATTTCTTCCTTCTGCTTCCGCATCTCCTCTTCCCGCTTCGCCAGATAAGCTTCTTTCTTCTCGATCGCATCGGTCTTCTTATCGATGTTCTCTTCCTTCTGCTGCACGCGGCGTTCGTACCGGGTAACCTCGGCTCTGCGTTCCTTGATCTCGCGATCCAGTTCGTTCTTGGTACGAATGGATTCCTCCTTCACCTCCAGCAGTCCTTCCCGTTTCTTCGCTTCTGCAGTCTTTAACGCTTCATCAATGATTTCTCTGGCTTTGTCATCCGCATTACCGATCTTCTGCTCAATTCCCTTTTTACATTGCGCAGAGGCGATCAGTGCGGTAACCGGAACAGCAATCAGCAGGGTAACAATTGCTGTTATAACGATTGGCACCATCATTCCAGGAGCACCTCCTTATTTAATTTTCATTGTGCAATATCAGTTATAGAATGTTTATTCCCATTCTTATAAACAATTTTACAACATCTCAATTTTATACAATTCCACTACAGATGTCAAGTAATTCCGTGCCATTCTGCACAAATCGGTGCCCCCGGCAGTTACAGTTCACCCGCCAGCTCCATGGCTTTTCTGATGGTTTCCGCGCAGATGCCCTTGCGAGACAGAAAAGCCGCCACCTTCCGCTTCTCTGCAAAGTCTGCCTGCGCAGGATCGTAACGCTTTTTGGCAAGCCACATCTGCGCGAGCGCAAGTTCGTCCGGTCCATCCCCCTTTTCTGCCGCTTCTGCAAATGCTGCTTCTATTTCATCCCTCGAAACGCCTCTTGCGATCAGATCCTGTTCCAACACGCGTTTGCTCTTTTTTCCCGCCTGATTAACGATGTAATCCTTTGCAAACTGCAGGTCATCCACATAATGATAGGATTTTACATAAGCGAGCGCGCTGTCGATGCTTTCCTGCGGATAACCGCCCTCTTTTAATTTGCTGCGCAGTTTGCTTTCCGTATACGCCCTGCTCTGCAAAAGGTTCATACAGCGCAGCGTCGCCCGTTTGGGCAGCACCTCCTGCATGATCTCCCGATAGGATTCTTCTGAAAGCTCTTCCTGTTCCCGCACCCCGAATAAACGAAGTTCGCCTTTGTATAATACAAAGGCGAAACTGTCCTCTAAATATATTTTGCAGCGGGACCGGGACAATTCTTCTATCCGGGTCACTGTCATGTACGTCTTACTCCTTTTCTGTCAGGCTCTGTTCTTTTGCGTCTGCACCAGACTTCTCTACTTTGCCTGTCGCAGCTTTCTCAGACTTTGCTGCTGCGTCTGCAGGTGTTTTTCTCTTCAGGCCGTAATGCTCGCGTACCTTCTCCTCGATCTCCTCGCAGATGTCCGGATGGTCCTTTAAGTAGCTTTTGGCATTCTCACGTCCCTGACCGATCTTATTGCCCTCGTAAGCATACCATGCGCCGCTCTTGTTCACGACGTTGATGTTCGCTGCCAGATCCAGGATATCCCCGACAACGGAAATACCTTCTCCGAACATGATATCGAATTCCGCTTCCTTGAACGGAGGCGCAATCTTGTTTTTAACGACTTTGACACGGGTACGGTTGCCGACCACTTCACCGCCCTGCTTTAAGGATTCGATTCTGCGCACATCCATACGGATCGAAGCGTAGAATTTCAACGCACGTCCGCCAGTCGTTGTCTCAGGGTTACCGAACATAACGCCGACCTTCTCACGCAGCTGGTTGATAAATACCACGGTACAGTTGGACTTGCTGATGACACCGGTCAGCTTTCTCAGTGCCTGGGACATCAGACGCGCCTGCAAGCCTACATGGCTGTCGCCCATATCGCCCTCGATCTCCGCCTTAGGTACCAGAGCCGCAACAGAGTCCACAACAACGATATCGATCGCGCCGGAGCGAACCATCGTCTCCGCAATTTCCAGCGCCTGTTCACCATTGTCCGGCTGGGAAATATAAAGGTTATCGATATCTACACCGATATTCTTCGCATAAACAGGGTCAAGCGCATGCTCCGCGTCGATAAATCCGGCGATTCCTCCGTTTTTCTGTACTTCTGCGATCATATGCAGGGTAACCGTCGTCTTACCACTGGATTCCGGTCCGTAAATCTCGATGACACGTCCCTTAGGGATTCCGCCCAGTCCCAGTGCAATATCCAGGCTCAGGGAACCGGTCGGGATCGTCTCCACATTCATCTGAGAGGCAGGGTCACCGAGCTTCATCACTGCTCCCTTGCCATATTCTTTTTCAAGCTTTGCAATCGCTGCGTCGAGCGCTTTTAATTTTTCTTCTCTTTCCATGCTGTCTCCTTCTACACAAGAACGGATGTTCTGGTATTATCATAAAACATTTGTTCGATTTTGTCAATAACAGAAGTTACGGTTCATGCGCGGCATGCATTTCCCCAGAAATTCTTCGTATGAATAGCAGTCTGTTTTTTCAGCATATCATAAAAACACCGGTCTGAACAGCCTTTCCCCGGTATCTTTTGCGGTACAGTTCAGGATTGCCTCCCCTGTCTGAAAATAGTATAATAAAATTATCAAACAGACAAGGAGGGTACCGTATGGATCGTTTGAAAGGAAAAGTAGCTGTCATCACCGGCGGAAATTCCGGTGTCGGGGAAGCGACCGCCAAATTGTTTGCAAAAGAGGGGGCTGTTGTTGTCATCACCGCCCGCAGGGAGGCCGCCCTGACGAAGGTTGCCGAGGAAATTAAAGCCGCCGGCGGCGAAGCTTTTGCTGTCTCCACCGATATTTCCAAACCGGAGGATCCCGAACGGCTCATGGAGCTGGTCCTGAAAAAATACGGTAAAATTGATATTCTCATCAACAATGCCGGAATTCTGGAAACCGGCTTAAAACCAATCGACCGCTTTTTGGATGAAGATCTCGACCGCATTGTTGAGACGAACCAGAAAGGAACCATGCGCTGTATGCGTGCTGCTGCCAGACGAATGCAGTCGGGCGCTTCGATCGTCAACGTCGCTTCCGTAGCAGGCGTAAAAGGCTGCGGCGGGGCCGCTTATGTCGCTTCCAAGGCTGCCGTGATCGGCGTGACCAAGCACACTGCGCTCCGTTTCCAGCAGACCGGCATCCGCTGCAATGCGATCTGCCCCGGGAATATCATCACACCGATGACGACCGGAACTGATCCTGCCATGCTCGACCCGGATATGATCGGCGCAATGGCTGCTCACAGCAATTTAAAGACACCGTCCTGCACCGCAGAGGATGTTGCCAACGTGATCCTTTTCTTCGCAAGTGACGAATCCCGCGCCATCACGGGACAGGTGATCGTGACCGATTTCGGCGCAATGCTATAAATCTTCAACGCAGGGGATCGCCCACGCTCCATAACGGAATCGGGCGGTCCCCTGCTGTTTTACATTTTTTTCAGATATTCCTCGTAGTCCTTTATCGTCGCCGTCATCCATCCAAACTGATTGTTCACGCCATTATAGTTAAACCCGATTTCCAGGCCGACCGGCGTATAGAAGAAAATACCTCCATCCGAGGAAAGAAGCTTCCGGAGCATCTCCGTCGGCCACTCGTTTTCTGACAGTTCCAGACCGTTCTGTTTTTGGCACTGTTTGCGGAATCGTTCTGCCAGTCGCGTCGAATAGTTAAACTGTTGTTCTTTTTTCAGGATTGTCCCTGTCTCCACATCGATATTGATCGCAGACAGTCCCGGCATGCTCTGGTTATTCAGATAAAACTTCTGATCGAACACAACACTCAGATGCTCGCTGTCCATGTTCGTGACATAGCCAAAGCACTGGATGTGACAGGAATCAAAGCCCGCCTGTTCGACGTACATCTGACAGTAATTTTTATAAAGAAGCGCCTGCTTTTCGATGATTTCATTCAAATAATCCCGATTCCTGATCTCACCGGTCAGCTTCGGATACAACGCATAAAACGACGCATCCTCCTGCTTGCGGCTCAAATCACACTCCTGCCACTCCACGCCGTAAGGGAGGTCATCGCGAATCGCATCCGTGATTTTTTCATAATACTCATCGTCCGCAGACGGAACATAGGTTTCATCCGTGGATTTGCCGGAGGCAGAGTCCGCCTGGCCAGGCTGTATGCCTGACGAAGCATCCGGCATCCCCGGCATCGAATTTTCAAAATTGTCCTGTGCACCTACAAGAGCGCTCTGCCGTGCAGAGTCCGCCGCCTGCTCCATCTGTTCCAGAAAGACTGCCGCCTGTGCCTCCATGCGGTCAAGCTCCGAGCGGTCGCCCGTCACAATCAGGAACAGGGCGAGGCATAGCAGAACTGCAAAGATTGCCGAGGCGATGCAGACAGCCGTAAAATAACAGTGATTCTGGTGCTTCTTCATCCTCGATCACTCCTTTTTCGAACAATTCTCCAAAATACAGCGCCGCGTCAGCGTCAGCGCTGCGGATACCGCATTGTCGCGAATTTTTTCACGGTTTCCGGAAAATCGATATTCCTGCGCGATCGTATGTCCCTGCACGCTGCAGCCGATATAAACCAGTCCGACTGGCTTGCGTGCCGTTCCTCCGTCTGGTCCTGCGATTCCGGTGATTGATACCGCGACGTCTGCCTTCGCCGCCGCAAGCGCGCCGGAGGCCATCTCCTTTGCCGTCTGCGTGCTGACCGCACCGAATTCCCTTAACGTGCTCTTTTTTACGCCAAGGAGCCGTCGTTTCGCCTGATTCGCGTAGGTCACATAACCGGTCTGGAACACGGAGGATGCTCCCGCCACATTGACAATTCTGCCAGCCAGAAGGCCTCCGGTGCAGGATTCCGCACAGGTAATGCTCATCTTATTTTTCTTTAGCAGCTTCACAACCGCTTCTTCCAGCGTCCGCTCTTCCTTTGTCGTGTAAACCATTTCACCGAAGCGTTTTTTCAGCTCGCGTATAACTGGCTTCACCAGCTTTTTGCCCTCCTGCTCGTCTTTTGCACGGGCAGTCACACGCAGATGTACCTCGCCGGTTTTGGCATAGGGCGCGATCGTCGGATTCGTCTGCGCATCGATCATATCCTGAATCATCGCTGCAGCCTTGCTCTCACCGATTCCACACAGCTTTACGGTGCGGGAATAGAAAATTTCCGGACTGAGCTTCTGTAAATACGGTTTTACCTGCTGCTCAAACAGCGGATGCAGCTCGTTCGGAGGTCCGGGCAACAAAATCATACGCTTTCCGTTTTCTTCCAGAATCAGTCCCGGTGCTGTACCGTTATCGTTGTCGAGCACCATTGCTCCCTCCGGGCAGAGCGCCTGTTTTTTGTTATTTTCGGTCATTTCGATCCTGCGCGCCTTAAAATACGCCTCGACGCGTTCCAGGCTGTGCATATCCATCACCAGACCTTTCCCCATCAGCTGCGCTGCAGTCTCTTTGGTCAGGTCATCCGTCGTAGGCCCCAGTCCGCCTGTCAAAATAACGATATCCGAACGGTTCAGAGCCTGCTGTATCTGCTCCTTTAAGCGTACCGCGTTGTCGCCGACTACGCTCTGATAGTAACAGGAAAGCCCCAGCCGCGCACACTGCTCCGACAGCCACGCTGCGTTCGTATTTACGATATTTCCCAGCAAAATCTCTGTTCCGACTGAAATCAATTCTACTGTCATAATTTTCCTCATTTCTGCGCACGTTTTTTGCGCATGTCGAGTTTGTGTCAAGTGCGCGCAGACACAAATCTCGTGATTGAAAAATTTTATTTTTCAATCTTCCTCCTGTCTGCGTTTTCGGAAATCCTGCGCTGTATTTTCCGTTTTTCCATATAACAGCTCAGGCGCGCGGCACATGCGCAAACAATGAATGCACGCTCTGCGAGCATTCTATTGTCATAAAAAAGCGTCATGCGCTGCGCGCCTGTCTTTTCCTAAAATTCATAAAAGTACTCTGCAAAAGCCACATTACGGCAAAGCAGAACTTTTATCCTGATCAGTGCTGGTCTTTGAGCACGTCTTTGTTTTTCATCAGATAATCTACCAGAGATACCACTGTCAGCACCAGCGCCACCCACATTACAATCGTGGTCAATACGGACAGTGCTTCGATATTGGCAATCATCAGACAGATCATAACCATCTGGAACGTCGTTTTGAACTTGCCCCAGTAGCTTGCTGCGATCACGCGTCCATTGTCAGAAGCGATCAGGCGGAAGCCGCTGATGATAAATTCACGGCTGATGATCACGATAACGATCCATGCCGGAATCCGTCCCATTTCCACCAGGCAGATCATTGCAGAACACACCAGCAGCTTATCTGCCAGCGGATCCATAAATTTACCGAAGTTGGTAACCAGGTTATGCTTCCTTGCGATGTGACCGTCCAGCAGATCCGTCAGACTTGCCACAATAAAAATTGCAAGGCTGATCCATTTAGAGGCCTCTCCACCCCATCCAGTCAGCATAAAAATAACAAAAAACGGAATCATGATGACTCTCGCCATCGTCAGTTTATTTGGTAAATTCATCTTCCAATTCTCCTATCAGATCGTATTCATAAGCGCCTGTAACTCTTGCCTGTACAAAATCTCCCGTCATCAGTTCTCTGGAAGTGTTGATAAACAGATATCCGTCCACATTGGGCGCATCGCGGTAGGTTCTCGCCACATAAGCATTTTCGTCCGCCACCTTGCCCTCGATCATCGCAAGCAGCGAGCGTCCGATCATGGATTCGTCCTTGTCAAACGCGATATCCTGCTGCAGCTCCATGATTTCCGCCTGACGCTCCAGCTTCACGGATTCCTCCACCTGATCCGGCATCTCTGCGGCGGGCGTATTTTCTTCCTGAGAATATGGGAAAACACCAAGGCGGTCGAATTCCATCCGATTGACAAAATCCAACAGCTCTTCATGGTCTTTTTCCGTTTCTCCGGGGAAACCTGAAATCAATGTTGTACGCAGACAGATGTCCGGGATTTCTTCCCGAAGCTTTGCTATAATCCCTTCCAGCTCTTCTTTCCGGGTTTTGCGTCCCATTTTCGCAAGAATTTTATCGGATGCATGCTGAATCGGCATATCCAGGTAGTGACAGACTTTCGGCTGCTCCTTCATGACCTGAATCAGCTCTTTTGTAATTTCTTCCGGATAACAGTAAAGCAGGCGAATCCAGACAAGCCCTTCGATCGTGCAAAGCTTGCGCAGAAGCTCCGGCAGCATCTTTTCCCCATAAAGGTCGATGCCGTAAACGGTCGTCTCCTGTGCGACTAAGATCAGCTCCTTCGCACCGTTTTCCACCAGCTTTTTTGCCTCACGCACGAGGGAATCCATCGGAATCGATCGGTAATTGCCGCGCACAGAGGGAATAACGCAGTAGGTGCATCTCTTATTACAGCCCTCTGCGATTTTCAGATACGCAAAATGTCCGCCTGTCGTAACACTTCTCGGAACCCCGTAAACGCAGGCGCGGTCGATATCTTCGAGATGATTCTCGCTTTTTCCTGCCAGGACGGAATCGACCGTTTCTACGATCCTATCAATCGCCGTCGTGCCAATGATCGCATCCACCTCCGGAATTTCCGTCTGAATTTCATCTTTGTAACGCTGTGCCAGACAGCCGCAGACGATCAGCGCCTTTAACTGTCCTTCCGTTTTCAATTCTGCAAGCTGCAGAATCGTGTTGATGCTCTCTTCCTTGGCGTCGCCGATAAAACAGCAGCTGTTGACAACCGCAATGTCCGCTTCCGCCTCATCATCGGTAAAGGTATAGCCCTTTTCCGCCAGCTGACCGAGCATCATTTCCGTGTCCACCAGGTTCTTATCACAACCCAGGGATACAAATAAAATCTGCATATGTTGTTCCTTTCCAGGAGATTTAATCTTCTTCCTCTTCCTCGCCGAGGATCTTGATCTTGCCCTGATTGAGCTCATCTACAGCGATGGAAAGCGGCTTCTCGCCGGGCTTTACCTTTACCATCGGCTCATGTCCGCCTATGATCTGTCTTGCTCTTTTTGCTGTTGCCATTACGATGGAATAACGGCTGTTTACAATCTTCTCTTCGCCGGGTTCTACCTCGCTGTTTACGACTTTCATCAGATCAGAATAAGAAGGATGTAACATGTTAATTTTCTCCTTTCACGAGAGCGTTCAGCTCTTCCTTTAAGTTTGTAATATGCTCCAAATTCAGATTCGGGCGCTGATGCTCTGCACGGACAATCCCGTTGACCGCCTCCATGCACACTCCCAGATCGTCATTGACTACAATATAATCATACTGCTCTACAAACGCAGATTCTTCCTCTGCGCGGGAAAGACGCTTTAAAACCACGTCCTGTGTTTCCGTTCCGCGGCCTTCCAGTCGGCTCTTTAGCTCCTTTGCAGACGGGGGCAGCACAAAAATCAGCACTGCGTCCGGAAACTTTTCCTTTACTTTCAGTGCGCCCTGCACTTCGATTTCGAGCACAACGTCCTTGCCGCTGTTGCGCTGCTCTTCGACCCATGCCTTCGGCGTGCCATAATAATTGCCCACATAGCTTGCGTATTCCACAAGTCCATCCTGTGCAATCGTCTGTTCAAACGTATCGTGATCCACGAAAAAATAAGAAACGCCGTCGATTTCTCCCTCTCTCGGCTTTCTTGTCGTCATGGATACGGAAAGTGCATAATTGTCACATTCTGTCACGAGCTTTTTGACCAGCGTACCCTTTCCGACGCCGGAAAAGCCGGACACTACGACCAGCAATCCTCTATGATTCATCCTGTTTTTCCTCCTCTGCAGACGGCTGCGTATCCTGCGGCAGCTGAGCCCTCGCCGCAATCGTCTCCGGCAGCAACGCCGACAAAATCAACTGACTGTTTTCCATCACAAGAACCGCCTTCGTTCGTCTGCCCTGGGTGGCATCCACTGCGTTTCCGGTCTCCCTCGCCTTTTGTACGAGACGCTTGACCGGTGCCGAATCCGGGCTGACCACTGCAATGATTTTATCCGTATTGACAATATTGCCAAAACCGATATGTATAAACTGGCTCAATCCTGTTTCCGCCTTTACTCGATATTCTGAATCTGCTCGCGTACCTTTTCGATCAGCGTCTTTAACTCGATTCCGCAGTTGGACAGCTCCAGATCGGTCGTTTTGGACAGGATCGTGTTTGCTTCGCGGTTCATTTCCTGTGCCAGGAAATCCAGCTTTCTGCCGATGCTTCCACCATCTGTCAGAGACTTTTTCATTGCAGAAATATGACTCTGCAGGCGCACAATCTCTTCATCCACACAGATTTTATCTGCATAAACCGTAACTTCTGTCAGCAGGCGGCTCTCGTCTGCCTTGACGTCGCCGAGCAGCTCCTGCACCCGCTGGGTCAGTTTCTGACGGTATTCCGAAACAATCTGCGGAGAACGCTCTTCGATAAAATCCACATAGCCTTTCATCTCGTCGAGCTTTGCGCACAGATCGGTCTTTAACGCCTCTCCCTCGCGCACTCTCGCAGTGACAAAGCCCTCTGCCGCCGAGCGCAGCGCCTTTTCTAACGTCTTCCAGATTCCCTCTTCGTCCGGTTCTTCCTCTTCCATCGAAAATACTTCCGGAAACCGCGCAAGGGAAGACAGCTTCGTGTCGTCTTCCAGTCCGAAATCCGCCGACATCTGTCTTAAATAATCCAGATACTTCGCAGCCACATCCTTATTATAACGAATGCTGACCTTCTCCTGCCCGAGATCCTCGTAGGTGATAAAAACATCCACCTTGCCTCGCTGGATGTACTCTTTCAGAAGATTACGGATCGCAGCTTCGAAGAAATTCAGCTTCTTTGGCATCTTTAAATTCACGTCCAGATACCGGTGATTGACCGATTTCATCTCCACTGTAAATTTGCGGTTATCCTCGCAGATCTCACATCTGCCAAATCCCGTCATACTCTTTATCATCTGTTCTCCCATCCGGCCGGCGCATTTTGCCGGCAACATTGGAATTCCCATAATCCATTTTATTATAATCGCCGACCTGGATTCCGTCAAGGATTTCTGTTGGGGTGAGCCATGACAAACGCAGGAAGGATCATCCTTGCGTTTGCCGTGCGTTTTTCCCACGCCCCTTTTCATTCGCTGCCCGTTCTGTTATACTGATAACAGTGTCTGTGCAGATATTGTCAGCTCTCCCTGCGCAGACTTGACGCATTACCGGTCCCGGACCGAAAGAAAAGAGGAATTTTCATGGCATTTGATGGCATTACCATTGCAAATATTGTAAAAGATTTACAGGACAATCTCATAGACGGTCGGCTGTCCAAAATCGCCCAGCCTGAACCTGACGAGCTGCTCTGCACGATTAAAGGCAAAAACGGTCAGCAGCGTCTCTGTCTCTCTGCAAGCGCTTCCCTGCCGCTCATCTATCTGACGCGCGACAATAAACCAAGCCCCATGACCGCGCCGAATTTCTGTATGCTGCTTCGAAAGCATGTCCAGAATGCGCGTATCGTCTCCATTTCCCAGCCTGGTCTGGAACGAATCGTCATTTTTGAACTGGAACACCTGGATGAGCTGGGTGATCTGCGCCGCAAAAAGCTGATCGTCGAAATCATGGGAAAGCACAGCAACATCATCTTCTGCGATGAGGACAACAAAATACTGGATAGTATCAAGCACATTTCCGGTCTGGTCAGCTCTGTCCGCGAGGTTCTGCCCGGCAAGCCGTGGTTCATCCCTCACACCCAGGAAAAATTCGACCCGCTCACTGCAGACCGCACCCTTTTTATGGAACAGGTCTTTTTAAAGCCCTGCGACTGTTTCAAGGCGCTTTATACGACTTTCACCGGACTCTCTCCCGCAATTTCACACGAAATCTGCTTCCGCGCCGGCGGGCATGCCGCACTTTCTACCGCTGCATGTACAGATACCGATAAAGAATCTCTCTGGAACGCATTTTCTGAGATCATCACCCAGGTGAAAAACGGACAGTTTTCTCCCTGTATCGTCTATGAAAACGACGTGCCTGCAGAATATGCCGCGCTGAAGCTGACCTCCTATCCGGAATCCAGCCGCAAAGACTATGCGGAAATTTCGTCGCTTCTGGAAGATTATTATGCGGAGAAAAACAAAATCACCCGCATCCGTCAGCGTTCTTCTGACCTGCGCAGAATCGTATCCACCGCCCTCGAGCGCAATGTCAAAAAATACGACCTCCAGTTAAAGCAGCTTAAAGACACCGAAAAACGCGACAAATACCGCATCTGGGGCGAGTTATTAAATACCTACGGTTACAGTGCACAGCCCGGTGACAAATCCCTCGAGGCGGTCAATTACTACAACGGCGAACCTGTCACAATCCCCCTCGATCCGCAGCTGACTGCCGGAGAAAATGCAAAGAAATATTTTGAAAAATATAATAAACTGAAACGTACCAATGAGGCGTTGAGTGCCCTGACCAAAGAGGTGCATGATGAAATCGAGCATCTGGAATCCGTTGCGAACGCCCTCGACATCGCACGTGCTGAGGAAGACCTTGTTCAGATCAAGGAAGAGCTGATCGAAAGCGGCTATATCCGCCGAAAAGGCGGTTCCAAAAAGGTAAAAATCACAAGCCGTCCGTTCCACTATATCAGCAGCGATGGTTTTTCCATGTATGTCGGTAAGAACAACCTGCAGAATGAGGAACTGACCTTTAAGTTTGCTGTCGGCAACGACTGGTGGTTCCATGCAAAGGGCAGACCGGGTTCTCATGTCATCGTAAAAACCGGCGGAAAAGAGCTTCCGGACGCAACCTTTGAAGAAGCCGCACGTCTTGCCGCCCACTACTCCACCGGACGCGATCAGGAAAAAATCGAAGTCGATTATGTAGAGAAAAAACAGGTCAAAAAGGTGGCCGGTGCAAAGCTTGGATTCGTTATTTACCACACGAACTACTCTATGGTGATTTCGACGGAT
>NZ_JAOQJY010000008.1:13456-138602 GCF_025567525.1 Gallintestinimicrobium propionicum
ATTTTTCCCGTGCGATCTGATACAGCTCTTCCTGAGACTGCTCGCACGCAGCCCGAAACTGTTTCAGGGTTGTTTTTAACTCTTTATTTTCTGTCTGCGGAATCATCTCGCCAAACCGCATCAGTTCTCCGTTGATTCCTGCCAGCGTGTCTGCTACCATCGTCTTATCTTCAAACATATTCCTCTCCTTGCCCCTGCTCAGCGCAGGAAATCCATCAACGCCTGCTTGTTCTCCATCGCGGACTTCGCGCCTTTTTCGAAAAACTGCTTCACTTTCGCATCCTGTGCGCACTCCGCATATTCCTGCATCTTGCAATGCGTCGTATCGTATCCGCCAATCAAGTGACGTAAATTCTGCAGTTCCAGTTCCGATAAGTTCATATTTTCCTCTCATTTCTGCGCACGCTTTTTGCGCATGTCGAGTTTGTGTCAAGTGCGCTCAGACACAAATCTCGCGATTGAAAAATTTTATTTTTCAATCTTCTGCCTTCGTTTCTACAGATATTTTTACTTGAAAACCGCACGGTTTTCCTGATGAGTATTTCCGAACCACAGAATTTTATTCACGATCATCCTCGATCGGCAGCTCTGCCTCCACATAGCCCTCTTCCGGCAGGGCAATTGTGTACGGCTCCAGATAGCAGACGATCGCTGTTTCCGTAAAATACCAGCCAATTTTCTCCGGATTCAACACTGCAATTTTTTCCTCCGCATCCGCATAATAAACGCCCGGATTTTCGCGCAGTTTGTCCCGATACGCCTCCTGCAGCAGCTGATAACATTCCTCTCTGGATTTTCCCAACAATTTTTCCAGCGTCACCTGCTGCCCGCTTTCGAGATCAAGCACATAACTTTCCCGGTGCGGGATTTTTTTCAAGTTTCCTTCCTTTAAATCAGAATCCAGCAAAACGCTCACATACTGCCCTTTCGTGCACACCCGACTGACGCGATAGCGCTCTGTCCAACTGCCCGTCCATCCGCTGTCTTTGCTCTCCCGATAGATTTCCAACGCGGC
Organism: Gallintestinimicrobium propionicum; assembly: GCF_025567525.1. NCBI lineage: Bacteria > Bacillati > Bacillota > Clostridia > Lachnospirales > Lachnospiraceae > Gallintestinimicrobium > Gallintestinimicrobium propionicum. The sequence continues at coordinate 14,472 of NZ_JAOQJY010000008.1, forward strand.
TTGTCGGATGGAATCCCCATCCGCTTCATAAATGCGCAGCTTTTCATTTTTCCAGTCCTCGAAAAAACGATTGACCTGCAGGACTCCGCCCGCCTTCCCGGCAAAATACGGCCACGACAGCTGCAGCTGATACAGCACCGTCCCATCTTCCGCATGAAAATTTTCCTGCACCGTTTTTACCTGATACGTTACGCTGCCGCTTCCACCCCCAAGCAGGCTTCCCGACCGCCCGGATTCTGTCGCGCGCACATTTTCTGTCACACGCCCGGATTCTGCCACGCTCCCGCTTCCAATCCATGTCGATGCACGCTGCCATTCAGACGTTTGCAGCTGTCCATTTCTGCCCTGTCCGCCGTTTTGCAAATTCTGATCTGATGCGTGCACCTGTTCCGATGTGCGTGCCCGTTCTCCCGTTTCAGAGTTGCCCGAATTTCCATGAAACTGTTTTGCATTGTCTGTATTTTGTTCTACGCCCTGCTGCACCTCTCCCATCTGGCTTTCCACAGAGTTTTCTTCTTTTTCACTCAGATCGCCTTTTTGACCGCATCCGTTTACTCCAATTCCAATCCCGAGGAGCAGACACAGACACGCAACCGCGGACAAAAGCGCCCTTTGCCGTTTTATCATCGCATTCTGCCTTTCCTTTTTTCACAGAATGCCCGCACCGCGAAAGTTTTATACAAAAAAACTGCAGACCTTTCAGCCTGCAGCTTTCCTATTTCATTCTGATTCTATTCAACGTCCGATCAGCCAGTCATACATCTCCTGATATTTCTGTGCGGAAACATTCCAGGAGAAGTCCGCTGCCATCGCACGGTCGATGATCTTATTCCACTCGCGCTTCTTATCATAGTAGATCTGTTCTGCATAACGAATCGTTGCGAGCATTTCATGGGCGTTATAATTCGTAAAGGAGAATCCGGTTCCGGTTCCTTCGAATTCGTTGTAAGGCCATACGGTATCTTTTAAACCGCCGGTCTCGCGGACAATCGGAACAGTTCCGTAACGCAGGCTCATCAGCTGGCTTAAACCGCAGGGCTCAAACAGCGACGGCATCAAAAATGCATCGCTTGCCGCATAAATCCGATGGGACAGCTCTTCAGAATAATAAATCTGTGCGGAAACCTTGCCGTTATATTTCCATGCAAAATGGCGAAACATGTTTTCATAACGTTCTTCACCGGTACCCAGTACGATAATCTGGACATTATCCTGACACAGCTCATCCATCATGTATGCAATCAGATCGAAGCCCTTCTGGTCAGTCAGTCTGGATACGATACCGATTAGCATCGTCTTGTCATTCTGCTCCAGCCCCATATCCGCCTGCAGGGCACGTTTATTCTTAATCTTCTCTTTTCGGAAGTTCACTGCATTATAACGGTTCGTGATGTAAGGATCCGTCTCCGGATTGAACGCATCATAGTCGATACCATTCAAAATACCACGCAGGTCATTCGAACGTGCACGGAGCAATCCGTCCAAGCCTTCGCCATAAAACGGTGTCTTGATCTCTTCTGCATAGGTCGGGCTTACGGTTGTAATCGCATCCGCATATACCAGACCGCCTTTTAACAGGTTTGCATCCTTGTATGCTTCCAGCTTATCCGGTGCAAAATAGTAATCCGGCAATCCGGTAATGCTCTGAACCTCCTTGATACTCCATTTGCCCTGGAATTTCAGGTTATGGATCGTCATAACTGTCTTGATACCCCGATAAAACTCACCGCCTGCAAAGCGTTCATGCAGATATACCGGAATCAGACCAGTCTGCCAGTCATGACAGTGAATCAAATCCGGTCTGAAACCGATCACCGGCAGAATCGACAGCGCAGCTTTTGAGAAAAATGCAAACTTTTCAATTTCAAATAAAGCGTTGTCACAGTACGGCTTAAAACCGTTAAAATAATATTCGTTATCAATAAAATAATATTTAATCCCATCGTATTCTGCTTCCAGAATGCCGACATATTCGTTTTTCCAGTTAAATTCCATGTAGAAGTGATCTCTGTAATGGAGCATATCCTTCTTATCCTGATGCATGCAGTTATACTTGGGCAGGATAACCCTCACATCATAATATTCCTTATCAATGCCCTTCGGCAGTGATCCAACCACATCTGCCAGTCCGCCTGTCTTGATAAATGGCACACCTTCTGATGCGATGAACAAAATGTTTTTCATGATACATCCTCCCACTTGATTATAATCCTCGGAATAAACCCCGTTTATTATATTCATTATACATCATTCCTGCCTTTTGTTAAAGGGGCATTTGTGGGAAATGTAAAGAACCTATACGGTAAAATAGAATGTACCTTGGCACATTCTCGCGCCGAGGCGCGGTTGCTTCGGCAACCATCTACCCTTGCGCCGAGTGCGCATCCTCGCGGAGCGTTTTTTATCATATGGAAATGAAGTTTTCATACGATAAAAAAGGGCTGACGCCCGACAAATATTGCCGAAGCGCCAGCCCTGTCTCTGCACAAAGTCAGATCTTATTTGTAATTTACAATTTTGCCAAAATCAGCCTTCAGAGATGCGCCGCCAACCAGACCGCCATCGATATCAGGCTGTGCAAACAGCTCTGCTGCATTGCCGGCATTTACAGAACCGCCGTACTGGATACGAACAGCTTCTGCAGTATCGGTATCATACATCTCAGCGATGCATTCACGGATACCCTTGCAGACTTCTTCTGCCTGCTCGGTGGTAGCGGTCTTGCCGGTACCGATTGCCCAGATAGGCTCGTATGCAATAACCATGCCCTTAACCTGATCTGCGGTAACGTCAGCCAGATCAGATTTGATCTGCAGACGGATCCAGTCCATGGTAACGCCCATTTCTCTCTGCTCCAGAGTCTCGCCGCAGCAAAGGATCGGGATCAGACCTTTTTCCAGAGCCTTCTTCACCTTCTTGTTCAGCAGGCAGTCACACTCTTTGAAGTAGTCACGTCTCTCGGAATGACCGATGATAACATATTTTACGCCAGCATCCAGCAGCATGTCTGCAGAGATTTCTCCGGTGTAAGCACCCTTTTCTTCGAAGTACATGTTCTCAGCACCAACTTCAACGTTTGTGCCTTTTACAGCTTCTACTACAGGTACGATGTCGATTGCAGGTACGCAGTAAACTACGTCTACATCGTCAGATTTTACAAGGTCTTTTAAGGTATTGCACAGTTCTACAGCCTGGCTGGGAGTCATGTTCATCTTCCAGTTGCCGGCTACGATCTTTCTTCTTGCCATGATAAATTGGTCTCCTTTGTTTACTCTTTGTCGTCTGCTGCTGCTACGCCAGGAAGCTCTTTGCCTTCCAGGAATTCCAGGGAAGCGCCGCCGCCGGTGGAGATGTGGCTCATCTTGTCAGCGAAACCAAGCTGGTTTACAGCTGCTGCGGAGTCACCGCCGCCGATGATGGTGGTAGCATCTGTTTCAGCCAGAGCTTTCGCTACAGCGATAGTACCTTTTGCCAGAACAGGGTTCTCGAATACACCCATAGGTCCGTTCCAAACAACAGTCTTAGCTGTCTTAGCAGCCTCTGCGAACAGTTCTGCAGATTTCGGTCCGATATCCAGGCCGATCTTGTCAGCAGGGATATTCTCAACATCAACATAGTCAACCGGGATCTCAGCATCGATCGGGTTCGGGAAAGCGTCAGCTACAGCTGCGTCTACCGGCAGAATCAGCTTCTTGCCCAGCTTCTCAGCCTTAGCCATCATTTCCTTACAGTAGTCGATCTTCTCTTCGTCAACCAGAGACTTACCGATCTCAAGACCCTGAGCCTTTAAGAAAGTAAATGCCATACCGCCGCCGATGATCAGAGTGTCGCATTTCTCCAGCAGGTTGGAGATAACGTTTAACTTATCTGCAACCTTAGCGCCGCCCAGAATCGCTACGAAAGGTCTAACCGGGTTCTCAACTGCATTGCCCAGGAAGTTGATTTCTTTCTGCATCAGATAACCAACAACATTGGAGCCGCCTTTTTCGGTGATGAACTTGGTAACGCCTGCAACAGATGCATGTGCTCTGTGAGAAGAACCAAATGCATCGCATACATAATCGTCAGCCAGATCAGCCAGCTCTTTGCTGAACTCTTCGCCGTTCTTGGTCTCTTCTTTGCCGCGGAAACGGGTATTCTGCAGCAGAACAACATCGCCGTCTTTCATTTCAGCAACAGCCTTGGTAGCTGCTTCGCCGGTTACATTGTAATCTGCAACGAATTTTACCTCTTTGCCCAGCTTCTCGGACAGTCTTACTGCTACAGGAGCTAAAGACTCGCCTTCGTTGGGGCCGTTCTTTACTTTGCCCAGATGAGAGCAAAGGATAACCTTGCCGCCATCGTTGATCAGCTTCTTGATTGTAGGAAGCGCTGCAACGATACGAGTTTCATCTGTGATCACGCCATCCTTTAACGGAACGTTAAAGTCGCATCTTACCAGAACTCTTTTGCCTTTTACGTTGATGTCATCAACGGTTTTCTTGTTTAAGCCCATGATAGGAACCTCCTGAAATTTTAACTGTTATCGTATGGAAACAAAGTTTCCGATACGATGAAAAGAGGCCCGGTCCTTCTCAGACCGGACCTCCAATGGCCTTTGTCTTATACGAAAAAGCCTAACGCCAATTAAGCGTTCAGCAGTTTGCCGAAGTGCTTGATGGTACGAACCATCTGGCTGGTGTAGGAGTTCTCGTTGTCGTACCAGGAAACAACCTGTACTTCAGACAGCTCGTCGTTGATAGGCAGAACCATGGTCTGAGTTGCATCGAACAGAGAACCATATCTCATGCCAACGATATCGCTGGATACGATCTCATCGGTGTTGTAACCGAAGGACTCATTAGAAGCAGCCTTCATAGCGTCGTTGATTGCTTCCTTTGTAGGGTTGCCCTTAACAACTGCAGTCAGAATGGTGGTAGAACCTGTAGGGGTAGGTACACGCTGAGCGGAACCGATCAGCTTGCCGTTCAGTTCAGGGATAACCAGGCCGATTGCCTTAGCTGCGCCAGTGCTGTTAGGAACGATGTTAACAGCTGCTGCACGGGATCTTCTCAGATCGCCTTTTCTCTGAGGACCATCCAGAGTCATCTGATCGCCAGTGTAAGCGTGGATGGTGCACATGATACCAGACTGGATCGGGAAGTTGTCGTTCAGAGCCTTAGCCATAGGTGCCAGACAGTTGGTTGTGCAGGATGCAGCGGAGATGATGGTATCTTCGTTGGTAAGGGACTCATGGTTTACATTGTAAACGATGGTAGGCAGATCGTTGCCTGCAGGAGCAGAAATAACAACGTGCTTAGCGCCTGCATCGATATGAGCCTGAGCCTTAGCCTTAGAGGTGTAGAAGCCGGTGCACTCCAGAACTACGTCAACACCGATTTCGCCCCAAGGAAGCTCTGCTGCGTTAGCCTTAGCGTAGATCTTGATCTCTTTGCCATCAACGATGATGGAATCTTCGCCTGCTTCAACCTTATCAGCCAGTGCATATCTGCCCTGAGTGGAATCATATTTCAGTAAGTGAGCCAGCATCTTGGGAGATGTCAGGTCGTTGATTGCAACGATCTCAAATCCTTCTGCGCCAAACATCTGTCTGAAAGCCAGACGACCGATACGGCCAAAACCATTAATTGCTACTTTTACTGCCATTTTAGTTTCCTCCTAAAAATGTTTTGAAATTCTTTTGTCAGACAAGCTGTCCGATCAAAGGGCAGTATGCTTGACAAAATTTTATCAGCACAATTATTCTACCTAATTTGTTTCAAAATATCAAGATGTAAAATTAAAAATATTGGAAACATACGTCGTTTTTATGCTATACTTTGGAATGAAAAATCAACAAACACCAACAGGAGGAGTTTTTCATGCCAATTTTAGCAGACTATCATATGCACTCCAGCTTTTCCGGAGACTCCAGAGCGCCCATGCAGGACATGGCAGCGCGCGCCATCGCACTCGGTTATCAGGAAATATGCTTTACCGAGCATATGGACCTGCACTATCCTGCTTCCGAAGAGTGTCCCGAAGACATGTTTTTATTAAATACCGATTCCTATCTCTATGATCTGCTCCGCGCCAGGGAGAAATTCGGGGAACAGATTAATATTAAATTCGGCGTTGAACTGGGACTCCAGCCAGATTACCTCAAAGAAATTTCCGACTACGCAAGATCCTATGATTTTGACTTTATCATCGGCTCCACCCATGTCGTACAGCATCAGGATCCTGCTTTTCCCTCTTATTATGAAGGAATCACAACTGAGGAGGGCTACCGCGCCTACTTTAATGAAATCCTGACATCCATCCGCTCCTTTACCAATTTCGATATTTACGGACATATCGACTATGTGATCCGTTACAGCAAAACAAAGGATTTAAACTACTGCTATGAACAGTATGCGGATATTTTTGACCCCATCATTGAAACGCTGATCGCCAACGGCAAAGGCATCGAAATCAACACCGCCGGTCTGGATAAAGGCTTAAAGGAGCAGCATCCCTGCACCGAATTCATCCGTCAGTACCGCAAAAAAGGCGGTGAGATCATCACAGTCGGCTCCGATGCACACCGCCCGGAGGATATTGGACGCCATTTCGACCACGCAGCTGACGTGCTGAAAGCATGCGGATTCTCTTATTACTGCACGTTTGAGAAACGGGTACCGGCTTTTCATAAGCTGTAAATACAAGCCGCCAGGAATTTTTATGTTCCTTTTACAGAAAAGATGAGGCAGCTGCACTGACGTGTGGCTGCCTCATCTTACGATAACAACTCCGGTATCACGAAACCGCTTCCCGGTATTCTTTTTCCAGCTCTTTGATTTTATCTGCCAGCTGCTTTTGGCAAATATCTCCGGAACCATTTTGCAAAGCCCCCTCCATGGACGCACAAAAGACCTGTCCTGGCGTACCCTGCCATTTCTGCCTGCAGTCCTTTAGCTGTTCCTCCACCAGAAGCGAAATCTGGTACAGCTCTGGATTTTTCGCCAGAAAATCCACATATTCCTGCTCAGACAGTCCCATCCGTTTTGCCGCCAGAAACCCGGCCGCGCTTCTTTTATCCCGCAGAAGCTTCCACGCTTTTTCATACGCGGCTGCCGCCCGATCGAACAAAAACAGTCCTGCATAAGCGCAGCCCGCATTATGATACACACTCCCGACGATCTCCGGCTTTGCGCCGGTCAGCTGTTTCATCAGCGGCTCATATTCCTGCAGCGCGCGGAAATATTTTCCGGATTCGAGGAAATAATCCCCCCGTGCCTTCGCCCGGTCGGTTTCGTTATTTCCCGCATTCGTCTGCAGGATTTTCTGCACCTGCAGCGCCTGCTCCTGCGGACAGTATCCGGTATACGAAAACAGACATGCCGCAAACGCCGTCACACAGTCCTCTTCTTTCAGGCTGTCATTTAACAGCACCGCAAGCTTTGGCAAACCGCACTGCTGCGCAACCCAGTCGATCAGCTCTTTTGTCAGCAGCTCCGGCTCCATTATCCATGCGTTTTCCCGAATAAAATAGCACAGTTCTTCGATATTCCAGATATGTACTTTTGCTTTTTCAAAATAGTAGGGCAATTCTGCGTTCTGCCCCAGACACAGATATACACGTCCCATGATTTTCCTCTAAAATTCGTCTATGATTCTGCCAAAACCGGCGGCGCAGCGGATTTTGCATCAGCGCCTGCTGCACTCTGTTCTGACGCCACAGTTGCAGTGTCTGTCGTATCGGCACCTGCTGACGCCTGGGCTGCAGTGCTGCTGCCTGCCGCAGTATCCGGCTGCCCGATCGAAATCGTCTTCTCCCAGAACTGGTGCGTCGCCGGGAAGAACTCTCCGAAGCCGAAATCTTCCATGTTCAAGCGCAGCGTCGTCAGATCCGCCATGTCGATCTGCAGGTGGATGCGCGTTGTGCGCGCCGGACGCTGTGGAAGTCCGGTCAGCGCGATCTCCACATCCCGGATCTCGCCGCCGTTTAGCGGTGTAATCCGCAGCGAAAAGCGGTTCTCCTCTTCCAGTAAGAAGTCGATCTCCGCCTTTGCATCGTACCAGTTCGTCCCGGCATCCAGAAGCGGATGGCAGCTGTCCTGCCCGCGCTTTTCCACATACAGACTGATGTTTGCCTTTAACATGTCTTTTCCCAGGAACACATACCCTTCGGAAACGCTGCCGGGCGTCATACGCTGGCGCGCCGCATAACAAGCTCCCTTGCTGTAAAGGTTGTTGCCCAGAAACACCCGGCGTTCCTGGCACAGAAACCGCAGCGATTCCTGATACCATTCTCCCAAAAAGCCTTCGCCAATCAGGTAGACACAGCTAATATTTCTATCGCCGATCACCGCTTTCATTGTCTCTAAAAAGCGCTGATCCAGATCTTCTCTGCCTGCCGCCACTTCCTTCCAGTCCGCTTCCTCCACAAAGCAGGCGACCGGAGATGTTTTCCGGTTTGCCGTAAACAGAAGCGTATGCAGAAACGTGCCGGAAAAATCACACAGAAGCACGTCCTGTTTCCAGAGCTCTTCGGGTTGGCAGATATTATAATAGAAAAAACTCTCCGCGCGTCCGATCAGAAACAGACTCGCATTTTTCAGACCGAGCATGCCGACCGCATCCGTCACTGCTGACAATACGGGTACAGACACCTCCGGTACAGAAAAGACGAGCGCCTGCAGGCGTTCCGGGCGCACGATCGGTGCAAGCAGCGACATCGTCCGTTTTAAAAACAGGGAAAGCAGCGCAATCGAACTATAGTTCTGTCCGCCTACCTCCACCATTTCCTGGTGTGCTGCCTTCGTCAGCAGTCCGTCAGCGAGAAAAACCTCTCCAGTCGCTGCCGCTGCCTGCGCTTTCGGTCCGTACACCCAAAGATCTTGATCGGTATACCGTCCCAGCAGCGCCGGAATCAGATACTGCTCCTGATCCGCCTGCAGGCTGATCGTCTTTGGACAGGGTTCTCCCGGCAGACAATAGCTGATTTGCGCATATGCATCCGTCAGATCATAGCCAGCCGTTGCCTGCCGTTTGTTTTCTTCTTTTTCCCTGTGTTCTAAAAACATATCTCCTTCTCCCTATTTCAGCATTCCAAACAGCCGTTTTGCACAAAACGCGGTATACAGGTAGCTTTGCGTCCGCTCCTTCTGCGCCGATAAATCCTCCTGCAAAAGCTGTGCCTGTGCCATTTCATAAAGCCTTGCGTACCTGCCCTGCATTGCCTCTGCAGCTTCCTCCTGTGCAAGCAACATGCCATTTTCCAAAATTTTTTCCGGCCTTTCGGACACTGTGATATAATACTGCAGCCGCTCTCCCGGAAACAGAATAAATCCCGCCGCATAAATGCCGTCGCAGACGCATGGAAGCTCCATTTCATGATACTGCGCTTCCGCCAGTTCCCCTTCCACTCTCCGATAGTTCAAAACCAGCTGTTTTTCGGGTTCTCCTTCATATACGACAAAGGTTTTGTCCAGAATCTCCCAAACCTCCGGCACAAGGTCTGCAAACTGCTGCAGCACCGGAAGCAGGCAGTTTTCTTCAAATAACTCCCTGATAATTTTAGCCACCTGACCGCGGTTTTTTTCCTCTAACATGCCTTTGTTTTTGGCGTAATACTGCAGCGCCGCAATTTTGCACAGCCTGCTTACCTTTGCACCCCATCTGCAGAGCCGCAAAATCATCTGCACCATATATCGGTGGATCGGTTGCTTTAAAATCACATTTGCATAGGCGCAGCGGTACAAAAATGCCTCTTCCAGCTCCGGACTGCCGCCCGCACTGATATAATCCCGCAAAAGATCCATCCGCTCCGTCACATCCTGCCCGGTAAACAATAGCTGAACCAGCAGCTTCCTGTTGATTTTCCAGATGTCGATTTCAAAATTTTTTGCCGCCTGCAATAGCACTTCCAGCTCGCTGCAGCTTCCCTCGTAAGCATCCGCCAGATACTGTAAAATCCGATCGTCATATTTTCCGTTCAGCGCAGCCTGCGCACACAGAAGCATCAGGCGCTTTTCTTCGAGATGGCTTTCTTTTGCCAGAAGTCTGCTGCAAAGGCGCATCAGCTCCGCCGGCTCAAGTTTGCAAAAGCATTGACCGGCAAGCCACTCATATGCTTTGTCATAAAAACCGTGCAGAATCATCAGTCGCGCCATGCATAGCCTGTCCTTTTCCGCAATCTGCTCTTTGGACACTGTCCGCAAAAAGGCGTTCAGCTCCTTATTTTTCTCCTGTTCGGACAGCCACACCGCCAGCCGGCAGCGAAGCTCCTGCCCGTAAACATCCTCCAGCTGTCTGTTTGTACAAAGCTTCGTCCAGACGGCGATCTGATCGAGTTCCGAAAGCTTTCTTTTTTCCGCTTCCAATAAAAACGCAATGCTCTCTGTGCCCCATTCCCGCAGTGCTTCCATTCCCCAGGCAGAAACCGCATTCTGAAACGAAAGCAGCTCTTTCCTGTCAACAGTCACCAGACAGCGGTTCTGCTCTTCGTCTTCTGTAAAAAGCAAATCCTCCGGATCGTAAACGGACACGCAGGCTTTTCCATCCTGCAGCCAGTAAGTCTCTTCGCCTTTCAGTCTGCGATGAACGACGATCAGCTTGCGGCATTCCTTGCGGTTCAATACAACTTCAGTGCTTCCGAGCAGTGAAGTAATCGTCTCCCCCTGCGTTTTGTCAAGCGCCAACGCCGGCAAATTTTCCCTGTACAGCCAAGACAGATGCCGGTTGATTCTTCCCTTATTCAGACAGTCCAGCAGAAAATGGTCCATCTCCGGCTTGTAGGTGATGTAAAGCTCCGGGTCCTTTGTCTTGCATCGCTCCACGCACGAATACAGCCACGCCGCATATTCCCAGTCCAGGTTGCACTGGTAGGCAAAATACAGCAGCACGCTTTTGGGCGGCTCAATATCCCGCGACAGATCGGTGCTCAACAGATAATATTCATACAGACGCGTGACGCGCAGCTTGTTTTCCACACCTCTTTCATACCAGACATGCCACTTTTGCTCGCATTTGTTCCCTTTGATCAATAACGAACAGATCGCCTGCAAAATAGCTGTGGACTGCGTTTTTTCCCAGCTGCGTTCCAGAATTTCAAACAAAACCGGCTCGAAATATTTTTCCCGGCAGGCAAGCTCTGCAGCCTGTCCGCAAAGATTTTCATTCAAAAGCCCTTTCCGTGCGCCATAAACTAAAACCCTGCGCACAATCGGGTCTAGCCCCGTCAAAAGCGCCGGATCTGCGTTCAGCAAAAGCACCGCTTCCTGATACAACAGCGGGCTTACGCAGCCTTTCTGGAACTGTTCCTGCAAAAACTGCCACTTCCGGTAGGTGCTCCGGTTGATCTCATGGGATAAAAACAGCATCAGCCACGCAATCCGCCATTCTTCCGGGTAACGGGTATAAATTTCCTCCACCCGCGCGGCGGCACGCTTCACATATTCCTCGCGCTTATCGTATAGTGTCGTCAGATACAGATAATAGCTGACGACCGCCGGGCTTTCTCCCTCCAGCATCGGGCGCAGCTGCTTTAACATCCAGCCGGCCTCTTCTGTTTTGTTTTCCGTCAATAACAGCTGTGCGGAAAAAAGCTTTGGCACGATACTTTTCCGATCCAGGACAGCCAGTTCTTCCACACATTCCCGCACCTTTTCCTGCCAGTCTGCCAGGTCGATCTGCTTTGCGCGCAGCTTTAAATAAAGCTCTGTCAGACGGATCGTATATTTTTTCTGGCGGCTTTTTTTTTCGGTTTCCGCAGACAGTCCCGTTTTCCGGCGGGTCGCTGTGACACCGACCAAAAAGCTGCCCCGGCTCCACGAAACCGTCACCGTCCCGAAATTTTTCCCGTCATGGAGCTTTTCTTCCGATATATAAACCGGCAGGCGACAGAGATTGCCTAAAAAGTCGTCCTCCCCGATTCTGTTTTTTTCCAGAAACAAAAAATCGTCCTCTGTCTGTACCTTCAGGCTGACCGGTCCCCAGCCATTTTTTAAAATCGGCAGCTCTTCCCGTACCGTTTCCTGTACGTCTTTGACCTGAATTTCCGGTTTGGCAGCAGTAAAGGTCAGTGCCTGCTTGCAGCCGTTTTCCTCCAGAAATGTCTCGACGTTGGAGCTGTTATAGTATCCGGCGGACAGCCCCCGGTACAAAAGCCAGGTCTTTTCGCCTTCTTTTTTACAGATTTCTGCAAACGGTTTGCTGTAAAAAAACTGTACCGCCGTTTTCCAGTCCGTGCGCGCAAGCTCTGTAAATCCGGCAAGCGTCGAGACTTTTCCTGCAATTCCTGCTGCCGCCTCTCTGCGCACCGTCACCTTCCACGGCAACGTGTATTCCCCGTAGTCCGATATGATCAGGAACTGTCCCTGCAGGCTATCGCCCTCCTGCAGCCCGTCTGCACAAAATCGGTACACGATTTTCTCCTGCACGCCGTTGAACCACTCCGTTTTACACTCCATCCGCTCATCCTTTGTCAGGACATAGCCTTGTGCCGGGATTTCTTCCTGTGATGCAAAAATGGTAAACGCGCCCTCTGCAGCTTCCCCCGGCGCAACAGACAGCTCTGCCAGCCGGACAGAAAACGTCAGCTTTCCTTCTATTCTGCGGTATTTTTCTGTCAGAATCTGCTCTTCCAGTCTTCTCACTTGCGTTCCCCTTTCTGCACATTTTTGCCTGCCGGGACGCTCCCGATCAGGCGGTCATTTCCAATAGTCTTACCTTTTATATTACCCTATTTCCGAATATCGCGCAAGGGATTGACAAATGCGTTCCGCTTAAGTATTATTGTATTAAATCAATCATACAAACAAGGAGGTGTTCACATGCCATGGGAACTTGATTCAGACAGACCTATTTACGCCCAGATTGTTGACCGGCTCAAGCATGAAATCGTATCCGGATTCTATCCGCCCGGCTCCCGGCTTCCCAGTGTCCGCGACCTCGCTGCACAGGCAAGCGTCAATCCGAACACCATGCAGAAAGCCTTCACCGAGCTGGAGCGTACCGGTCTGATTGTCACGCGCCGCACCAGCGGGCGGACGGTCACCGAAGATACTGCTTTGATTGAACAGGTGCGCAGTGAACTGGCAGAGCTTCAGATCAGTCAGTTTCTGACGCGGATGCAGCATCTCGGCTATCAGAAAGACGATAGTATCCGGCTGCTTTTGGCCAAAAAGGAGGAAAATTCATGACACAGACATCCGATACCCTGCTCCGCCTGCAGGACGTCAGCAAGCGCTTCGGCAAAAAAACAGCGCTTGACCATATCAGCCTCGAAATCGCTCCCGGCAGGATGGTCGGGCTTTTAGGCTCCAACGGCAGCGGCAAATCCACACTGATCAAACTCATCAACGGACTTTTGGTACCCTCGTCCGGACAAATTTTCATCTGCGGCCAGGCTCCCGGTCCCGAAACCAAGGCGATCGTTTCGTATCTGCCGGAGCGCACCTATCTGCCCGATACTGTCCGGGTAAAGGGACTGCTCTCTTTTTTCAGAGATTTTTATACAGACTTTGACGCTGCAAAGGCGGAGGAAATGTTGCAAAAGCTCGACATCGATCCGTCCAGCCCCTTAAAGACGCTCTCGAAGGGAACCCGTGAAAAGGTGCAGCTGATCATGGTCATGAGCCGCCGCGCCAGGGTCTATATTCTGGACGAGCCGATCGCCGGCGTCGATCCCGCCGCGCGTGATTACATTTTAAAGACCATTATCCAGGATTACAGCGAGGATGCGTCAATTCTGCTCTCCACACACTTGATTGCGGACGTCGAACAGCTTCTGGACGACGTTATTTTCCTGAAAGACGGACAGATCATTCTCTCTTCCAGCGTGGAGAAGATCCGGGACACCCGCCATCAGTCCGTAGACTCTTATTTCCGGGAGGTATTCTCATGCTCACAAAACTGATTTCCCATGAATGGAAAGATACGTTTAAAGTTCCTGCCCTTCTGCTCACTATCACAGTACTGCTTTCCGCCGCCAGCCTCGTATACTTCTCCGTTGCTGACCAAGCTACCGCCGACATAGATCTCAATGTGCGAAACTTTGTACTTTACATCGCATACATCCTGATTCTCAGCGGTCTTTCCATGATCCTGACAATCTATTTTGCTATCCGTTTTTATAAAAATCTCTATACCGACGAGGGCTATCTGATGCACACACTCCCTGTCAAGCCCTGGATGCTGATTGTCTCCAAGTTGACCATCGGAACCATCTGGTTTTACCTGATCGATTTGTTGTTGGTTGGCGCAATTACCTTGATCACCTTGATTGCCCTGCCCACGATGGCATATTTTTCTCCGGAAGATCTGTTGGAGCTTCGGACGATGTTCCAGTCGTACCACACGATTTTCACCGTTCCCTCCATACTCTTTCTGGCAATTCCCGTGATGATCATCGGCTCTGTCTTTTCCCTGCTTACCATCTATGCCTCGATCTCTTTGGGACAGCTGTTTTCCAGCCACAAGGTGCTCGCATCCATCCTGTGTTATCTCGGGCTGAGCACCATCCTTTCGACCGCTATGATGCTTCTGACCGCGCCTACGACCGCAGGCGTGTTCATCCTTCAATCGACTTCTGCGAATCCGATGGCTGATTTTGCCTCCATTTACTGGTCAATTATGCTGATTTCCCTGTTCGCAAATCTGGTTCTATGCGTTCCTGCTTTCTTGATCTGCAACTATGTAATGAAACGTTGTCTGAATCTTGATTAAACGAATCAACTGTACGCTTTGTAAAAGATCCGGTTATCCGGAAAAAACAACGCCCGCCAGGTTATCGTATAACCGACGGGTGCTGTTTTTTTCGTTTGCGCAGCTTTCGGCTTTGGCTGGTGTTCGGCACGGGCTTTGATCAGAGTCCGTTGCAACCAGCGTTCGATATATGTCGATCGCAGCGCTGCTGGCAGGTTTTCGGCGGCTGACGTTTAGAGCAGACCATCGTATCATTTTTTCTATCTCCGGCATATCTTATTATCACATATTCTGGATATGAGAGGTACTTTTATGCCACAGCTTTCCTGTGCTGCAGCAGAAGAAACCGGTTATCCCGGCTCCCTGATGATCTGCGTAACTTCTTCTGTCGGTTTTTTCCCGGTTGTGGGCGCTACTGTTACGATCTCCGACAGTGCTTCCCCGGAACAGATTCTTGAAACTCTTACTACCGATGAATCCGGACAGACAACGTCCGTCCTGCTGCCAGCGCCCAATCCCGCCTATTCCCAGAGTCCTTCCAATCCGCGACCATACACCGATTATATAATCGAAGTACAAGCGGACGGTTACGAGCCCGTCCGTATCAACGGCGCTGAAATTCTGCCGGACGAATCCAGCATTCTTCCGGTTTCCATGACACCCACCGCAGTTTCCGACACTCCCGAAGAACAGGACATTTTCATCCCGGATCACACGCTTTACGGTGAATATCCTGCCAAAATCCCGGAAGCTGAGATCAAAACCGAAGCTGAAACCGGAGAAATCGTCTTAAGCCGCGTCGTCATCCCGGAATATATCATCGTCCACGACGGTCTTCCCGACGATTCCAGCGCTCCAAACTACTATGTCCGCTATAAAGACTATATCAAAAACGTCGCTTCTTCCGAAATCTATGCAACCTGGCCGGAGAGCACTATCTACGCCAACATCCTCGTCATTCAGTCCTTTACCCTGAATCGTGTATACACAGAATGGTATCGTGCAAAGGGCTATTCCTTTACCATCACCTCTTCCACCGCCTACGACCAGAAATTCATCTACGGCAGAAATATCTACAGCAACATCGACCGCCTCGTGGACTCCATTTTTGCAAATTATCTCTCCCGCCCCGGCGTGCGGCAGCCGATCTTTACCAGCTATTGCGACGGAAACCGCGTCAACTGTCAGGGTCTCTCCCAGTGGGGCTCCAAATATCTCGGTGACCAGGGCTACAGCGCGATTGAGATCATCCGCTACTATTACGGCAACGACATGTATATCAACGCAGCCCAAGCCATCAGCGGCGTCCCATCCTCCTGGCCTGGTTATGACCTGACAATCGGTGCATCCGGCACAAAGGTTCGACAGATGCAGGAGCAGTTAAACCGCATTGCACAGAACTACCCTGCTATCCCGAAAACCTCTGCCGACGGTATCTTCGGTTCCCAGACCGCTGCCCAGGTGCGGGCTTTTCAGCGTATCTTCAATCTCCCGGCAACCGGAATCGTGGATTATCCGACCTGGTATCAGATTTCAAACATTTATGTGGCGGTCAGCCGTATCGCAGAGCCAGGGACGTAATGGCAGGATTTTCCGCCTGCGGCGGGTCGCGCAAGCGACATTCTTCCATTCCGCTGCAGTGCGATCCGCGCGGAGCGTTTTTATCGTATGGAAACGAAGTTTCCTATACGATAATAAAGAATGTGCCTTGGCACATTCTCGCGCCGAGGCGCGGTTGCTTTAGCAACCATCTACCCTTGCGCCGAGTGCGCATCCTCGCGGAGCGTTTTTATCGTATGGAAACGAAGTTTCCCATACGATAAAAAGACCGCAGACAGGAATTGTATATTCATCCTGCATGCGGTCTTCGCATTTACTAGTACAGCGTTTCGTAAATAACGATGTACTAGTTTTCTCTGATGAGTTATTTGCAGCAACGCTCTTTTCACAGCCTGCGCGTTTATTTTGCAAGCAGCAGCATAATGTCATTGGAGCGCGCTACAAACTTGGTCATCGCTTCTGGAGAAAGCGGTGCGTTCTGGAGCTTCGCCAGATCATAGAGCTGTTCGCAGATCATCTGGGTGTTTGCATCGTCTTCGTGCTCCGTAATGTAGGTTACGAGCGGATGGTTTGCATTCAATACCAGCGTCTCGCCCTCTGCACCGAACATGCTCATATCCATGCCGCCGCCATACATCTTCATCATATCCTGCATTCTTCTGCTCTCTTCGGAAACCGTCAGAACAGAGGATACCTTTTTATTCTTGAGCTTTTCGATCTTTACCTTGATCTTGTCGTTTTTCAGTGCTTTCTGAACCAGCTTTTCAACCTTTTCCGCCTGCGCGTTTAATTCTTCCTGCGTCTTCTTGCTGGTCTTTGTCTTAAACGCATCGGTTAAGTCAGCATCGATTCTTGCAAAATGAATCCCCTCATTCTTTGCTTCCAGCTGAGAGATAAAAGGCTGGTCGATCCGGTCGGTCAGCATAACGGCATCCATTTTGGCAGCCTTGAACATGTTGATGTACTGGCTCTGCTGTTTTTCATCTGTTACATAGTAGATGGTCTTGTCTTTCTTCTCTTCCTCAGCGGAATCTTCGCTCTTGTCCTCTACGACTTCTGCTTCTACCTTTTCGCCGTTCTCATCCACAGCACCCTCCTGTGTCTCATCCGGGTCAGTCTTATTGACTTCCAGGCACTCGGGCAGGGTCATATATTTGCCGTCCAGATTCTTGAAGAGGATGTAATCCGTCATTTTCTCGCAGAATTTTTCGTCCTTTAAGCAGCCGAATTTGATAAACGGAGCGATATCATCCCAGTATTTCTCGTATTCCTCCTTCTGGGTCTTGCACATGCCGGACAGCTTATCCGCAACCTTTTTGGTAATATAATCGGAAATTTTCTTTACAAAGCCATCGTTCTGCAGCGCGCTTCTGGACACGTTCAGCGGCAGATCAGGACAATCAATGACGCCCTTTAACAGCAGCAAAAATTCCGGAATTACTTCTTTAATATTATCGGCAATAAATACCTGATTGTTGTACAGCTTGATGACGCCCTCGATGGATTCGTATTCCATGTTGATCTTCGGGAAGTAAAGGATACCCTTTAAGTTGAACGGATAATCCATGTTCAGATGAATCCAGAACAGAGGCTCCTTGTAATCCATAAATACCTTGCGGTAGAAATCAATGTACTCTTCCTTTGTGCATTCACTGGGGTTCTTCGTCCAGAGCGGGTGAGTATCGTTGATCAGTTCCGGACGCTTTGTAATTTTGAGCTTATCCGGATCTTCTTCCTTTTCTTTCTTCACTTCTTCGATCACATGATCGCTGTCGAGCTTCTCACTCGCAAGAATCGTCTGTGTCTCAGGTGTATTGGCTCTGGAAACGTAAATTTCCACAGGCATGAAGGAACAATACTTTTTGATCACTTCGGTTGCCTTATACTCGTTGCAGAACTGCAGGCAGTCCTCGTTTAAGAACAGGGTAATGCAGGTACCGACTTCTGTGCGGGTACCATCCTGCATGTCATATTCTGTGCCGCCGTCGCACTCCCAGTGAACCGGCTTTGCATCCTTCTGCCAGGAAAGGGTATCGATATGCACCTCATCTGCTACCATAAATGCGGAATAGAAGCCCAGGCCGAAATGACCGATGATCTGGTCGTCGTTTGTCTTATCTTTATATTTTGCGATAAAATCTGTCGCGCCGGAAAATGCGATCTGGTTAATGTATTCCTCCACCTCATCCGCAGTCATGCCGACACCGTTATCGATAAACTGGATGGTCTTTGCATCCGGATCAACGATAACATCCACTCTGGGCTTGTAGCCTTCCGGAAGCTCGTATTCTCCCATCATATCCAGCTTCTTTAACTTCGTAATGGCATCGCAGCCGTTGGAAATCAGCTCTCTGTAAAAAATGTCATGATCCGAATATAACCACTTTTTAATAATCGGAAAAATATTGTCGCTGTTAATTGATAATGCTCCGTGCTTTTCAGCCATGAAATATCACGATCCTTTCTTTCTCAGTTCGTTTTCAGATGCCTGGAGAAGCTTTCCTCCAAGCTTTATCCATAGTGTAGTCCTGTCGTTTCAAAAAGTCAATAAAAAATTAGCACTCATTTTGACTGAGTGCTAATAATTCTTTGAAAGCCCGCATGGTTGCCGCGTTTCCCGCAATTCTAAATTTTTCATAAACAGGGTACAGCACACTGTCGGGCAGTTTTCATAAGCTGAAACGCAGCGTCCGACAGGGCAGTTTTCATAAGCCGGAAGCGCGACGTCCTGCCGGAATGCCCAGCTATTCCTGCTCACTCCTGATGCTGGAAATACATCTGGTATACTTCAAAAAAGCTGGAAGTTTTGACATCGTCCTGATGAATCATCGTGACGGAATTCCAGAGTTCCTCGTTGAGCTGACGTACCAATGTCTGCTCAAACGCCGTATATTCCGTATCGAATGCCTCGCTCTGGCGCTGTTTTACTATTTTTTCCTTATTCGCTTTGGTCTGCGCCTCGTCGAACGTGCTGATACATTTTAAAATATAGTAACTTCCGTCTGATTCCACCACGTCACTGATCTCGTCCTTGCCGAGGTTAAACGCCGCCTTTTCCAGTGCTTCCGAAACCTCGCCTTTTCCAAACGACTGCGTCACCGTTTGGTCCTCGCTCTCTGCCTGCGCAAGCGTCTCAAAATCCACGCCTTCTTCCTTTGCCTTGCCAAGCACCTGGGAAGCTTTGGCAGAATCGCTGACCCTGATCATATCTACCGTGATGGTGCGCGCTTCATCGTCACTGACCTCCGGATTGACATTTTCTACAATCGTCTGATAAACCTTTTCTGCAAGCGCATACTCTTCATACATCTTCGTAATCAGATCCTGCGTCACGTTGAGTGCCGTCACTTCCGCGCTGTTCAAGGAAGTAAAATATTCCCTGCCCGCCGCTGCCGCACGCTCCTTTTCCTTATCATCCAGCGTCACTTCTTTTTTCTGGGCGAGCAGATTCATCACCTTGATTCTCGCCAGCTGTGTCAACACCTGTTCCCGTTCCTCCTGCTCCAGCGAAAGCTGTCCGTCGGAAGCGTTCCAGATCTGGCTTCCATAGACGGATTCATACTGATTCTGCATGTTCGTCAGATATACCATCACCTCCGGCAGCACACAAGACGCACTCGAAATCCGGAATACCTCGTTCTTTTTCAGACCCGCCGTCAGAACGACCTTCGTATTTTTCCCGCAGCCTGCCAGCGCAGAAATCATCATAACAGCCGCGCCCAGAAGCGCTGCAGCTTTACAAAATTTTGTTTTTTTATTTATCATCAATTTCTCAACTTTCTATTTTTATATTTTTATAGGAAAAAGAATGTGCTTTGGCACATTCTCGCGCTGAGGCGCAGTTGCTCCGGCAACCATCTACCCTTGCGCCGAGTGCGCATCCTCGCGGAGCGTTACTTATCGTATGGAAACGAAGTTTCCTATACGATAAAAGAATGTGCCTTGGCACATTCTCGCGCCGAGGCGCAGTTGCTTTGGCAGCCATCTACCCTTGCACCGAGCGCGCATCCTCGTAGAGCGTTACTTATCGTATGGAAACGAAGTTTCCTATACAACAATAGAATGCATGCTCTGTGAGCATTCTATTGTCATGAATAAATAAAGACCACAGCAAAAGCCGTGGTCTTTATTATAACGATCTTCCATCGAGAAGTCAACGCGCGACAGCGCACTCTGAAAAGTTTAAAACATTTTTCAAACTTTCCTCTCGATAAAAACTCCCATATGCGGGAGCAGGATTTTGCTGTCCAAATCCTGGTACAGTTCGGGATTCTGGAAATAGCGTGTTCCGGGTTCATCGATTCTGCACGGATAGGAGCTGTGGTTGACGATGACCGTACCGTTTTCAAATTCTGCGCGCTCAACGCCCTTTTTCCGGGTCAGTGTCGTGCCGAATTTTTCTTCCAGAAGCATCCCTACGGGATCTTTTTTCAGCATGGTCAAAGGGTACAGCTCGTTATTGCGCTGCGTCAGCGGAACGTGCGGTGCGATTCTGCCGGTGTATTCAAAGCCGTAGAAAAATCCGATTTCGCAAACGGTTCCCTTCCCAAATGTGCGCTTGACAATCGCAGGCTTTTCGTCCGTTTCCCAGACTGCGAGCACGTCGGCGTTTTCCTCCTCGAAGCTGCCAAACTGCGTTCCGGTCAGCATTCCCTTTTCGCCGCTGCACTCAAACGCATCCTTTTCATGAGAAAGACAGCGGCTGCCAACGCTCGCCCGTGCAAGCAAATCCATCGGTCCGTGCAGCAGCATTCCGCCATTTTTTACCCATGCTGCAATGCCCTGCTCCAGTTCAGAATCCGGGGCAAGCGCATAGCAGTCGTTTGCCGCGAGCACGAGCACCTCGTACTGATCTGCTGTCTGATCCTTGAAAATGCTGCCATCTACAACGTCAACGTCGATCTGCCAGTCCTCCAGAGCCTTATACCAGCCCAGAAGATCCAGCCGCCTGTCATGATTGTGCTCCGTGTCAAACGTCTCTGCAAGCGCCATCGCAGACGGGAACAGCACTGCTGCCTTTGCAGCTTTTCTCACTCCGAGCCTCAAAACAACCTCTTTCCACCAGCGGTTGCCTTCTTCTAAAGACCTGCAGAATGCTTCCGGCATCCGGTGTAACACGCCGCCGTCGTCTAACCCGCACATGCCGTAAGACGCATATCCGGAAGCGCCGGACGCCGCCATCGAGGCGACCGCCTCACACGGAGAAATCCACGCATATAGGTCATTATAAACAAATCTTCCCCAGTAAATGCCGCCGACAAAGGATCTGCCACGATTCATATTCCGCATCATACTGTGTTGACATGCTGTCACATAGCAGTCCGGGTCACCGTTTGGAAGCACCGGCACAGAAATAAAATGCGCCGCATCCACATACGGGGCAATCCGGTAAAAATCAGCGCCTCGCACCGCCGTATCCCACAGATCAGAAAGCCCTGCACCGGTTAAAAAGCTTCCATCCACGTTCAAAAAATATCCCCACTGGCTCAAATCCGGGCACAGATACAGCTGCGGATCAAGTGCATGGAGCTTTTTCTGCATCGCTTCAAAATAAAACACCAGCTCGTCGCTTTTCCAGCGCTGGTTGTCCATCCATACGCGGCATTTTTCGTCCCGGTCTTCCAGCTCTTTTTCCGAAAAACCATTTTTTCCAGGATAACGCAGTTCAAACCAGTATTGCTCGGGTTCGATCGTTTCAAAGCTGTTTGCTTCCGTTTTGTAGAAGTGGTTAAAGGTTTTAATATCTCCGTTATAACGTTTTTCAAGCCAGCTGCGATAGCGCTTTTTTCCATCCTCATCGAAGCTCGGTGCAACGACCGGGTCCCACATGCTGCACAGCGGTTTTTTTTCTTCCCCGTCCACTTCGATCCGGGTCATATTTTCACCGTACATCTCTAAAAGCTGTGAAACGTGCTCCGTCATCGTCTCCTGCGCTTTCTCCGACCAATAACGATACCAGCGACCGTCATTGCCTTTTGCCGTCACAACAGATTCCCCGAACACCGGCGGGCTAAAGCGAACATTCGGATACAGGTTATCTGCATTCAGATAAATTGCCAGAAATGTATGGCTCATCCCCTGCTTTTTGATCTGCTCCATCATAAACTCCTGCATGCCGACATACTGGCTCGCAGGCTTTCCCTCATAGCGTTCCCGAAAATCCTCCCAGTCCTTGGAATCGAGCAAAACACTGTTGAAGCCGAGCTTTTTTAACAGCTCCATCCCCTCTGCGACAAACGCCTGATCGTCATACGCCGGTCGGTAAAAATTGCCGAACCAGACGTTTAAGTACGGCGCTCCGCTCTTTTTTTCAGAAATCATATACCCTCCTTTTCTGCCGTAAATGCAGCAGTCTTTCCTCTGATAACGCTTTTATCTGAATGCTGCCTTCTTGTCCAAATGCTTTACAGCTTCAGGTCATCTTCTTTGATCCAGCCGATTTTTCTTAAAATCTGTCCAAACACCAGGCTCAGCACCGCCGGAAGCACGAAGCAGATCAAGATCATGCCGATCCAGTCAAACGCTGTAATCTGACTCCGACTGCCCGCTGCAATTTCTTCCAGCCAGCCGGTATAAACGCCGATCTGTCCCACCAGTCCGCAGGTTCCCATTCCGGAGGAAACTGCGGGTCCGTTCATCTGAAGCCGGAACAGACAGGTCGCAATCGGTCCGGTGATGGCTGCCGCCAGCGTCGGTGGAATCCAGATGCGCGGATTTTTTACGATATTGCCCATCTGCAGCATACTTGTGCCCAATCCCTGGGAAATTAGTCCGCTCCACTTGTTTTCTTTGAAACTCATCGCCGCAAAGCCGACCATCTGCGCACAGCAGCCCGCAACTGCCGCGCCCCCGGCAAGCCCGGTTAAGTTCAGCGCCGCGCAGATTGCTGCAGAGCTGATCGGCAGCGTCAGCGCAACACCTACAATAACCGATACCAAAATACCCATAAAGAACGGCTGCAGCTCCGTCGCCCACATGATCAGGCTTCCGACTGCGCTCGCAGCAGCTCCGATTGTCGGCGCACACCACATCGACAGCAGCACTCCGGAAAGGATTGTCACCAGAGGCGTGACTAAAATATCAATCTTCGTTTCCTTGGAAACCGCCTTGCCGCATTCCGCCGCCACAATCGCAACGATCAAAACTGCAAGCGGTCCGCCCGCCCCGCCCAGCGAATTGGCTGCCGCCCCGACTGCAAGCAGGGAAAATAATACCAGTTGCGGTGCCTGCAGTGCATAGCCGATCGAAATTGCCATCGCCGGTCCGGCCACGCTTTTTGCAAAGCCTCCGGCGTCCACCAGCACCTGACTTCCGATCTGCTCTCCCAGCGTTCCGATAATTGTACCGATCAAAAGCGATGCAAACAATCCCTGCGCCATCGCGCCCAACGCGTCGATTCCATAACGTTTTGCCGAAAAAATAATGTTTTTCCGTTTCAGGAAACGCTGCAGCGCATTTCCGGTTTCTGTCTGTTGTACTTTCTCACTCATCTCTCATCCCTCATGTCTCCGGATTTTTCATCCAATTTCTGCCGGCACTCTTTCCCGGAAGGGTGCCACAGTAGTATCTTTTTCATCTTACCACATCTGTAGTTTTTCTAACAGCATAAAAGGCTTTCTTCTTCTGTAAAAAATGAGCTGTTTTCCCTATTTTCATCCATTTTATTTTCTGCTATGATACAGAAGGTTTTTTATTTTCCGCAGATTTTTCCAATATTTCAGGAGGCGCATGATTTTTTCGTGAACACAAAAAAACAAACAGCAACACAACATCTTTTCACCAATAAACAGCTTCGGACGCTGCTTGTCCCCATCATGGTCGAGCAGCTTCTGTCTTCCCTAATGGGAACCGCCGACACGATGATGGTCAGCAACGTCGGCTCCGCTGCAATTTCCGCAGTTTCTCTCGTTGATGCAATCAACATTTTAGTGATTCAGGCGCTCTCCGCGCTGGCGGCAGGCGGTGCGATCCTCTGCTCCCAGTACCTCGGCAGTCAGAACCTGAAAAAGGCGAAGCGTTCCGCAGAGCAGGTGCTTTTCGTTATGCTCGTCCTTTCCTGTTCGCTGTCGCTTTTATGCCTGATCTTCCGTTTTCCGCTGCTTCGTCTGATTTTCGGCACTGTAGACACGGACGTTATGGCAAACTCCCAGATTTACTTTTTCTTCACACTTTTGTCGTTCCCATTCATCGGTCTATACGATGCAGGTGCTTCCATTTTGCGTGCACAAAACAACACCAAAGGTCCTATGACGATTTCCATCCTTTCCAACTTCTTAAATATCGGAGGAAATGCGATCCTGATCTTCGTCTTTGGCATGGGCGTCGCCGGCGCGGCAATTTCCACCCTGGTTTCCCGTATTTTCTGTGCGATCGTCGTGATCTGGCAGCTGAGAAACCCTGCAGAACAGATTTATGTACGCAACTACTTTTCTATCCGTCCGGACTGGTCTTTGATCAAACGCGTTTTATTCATCGGCATTCCATCCGGAATTGAGAACAGCATGTTCCAGTTCGGTAAGCTCGCCATTCAGTCAACCGTCTCCACTCTCGGTACGGTTGCCATCGCCGCGCAGGCAATGACCAGTATCCTGGAGGCGTTAAACGGAATCGCCGCCATGGGTGTCGGCATCGGACTGATGACCGTCGTCGGTCAGTGTATCGGTGCAAAACGGAAAGATGAAGCGATTTATTACATCAAAAGGCTGTCCTGGCTTTCGGAAATCGTCATCCTCATCTCCTGTGCCGTCGTCTATCTGCTCGCAAAGCCTGTCACCATCCTCGGCGGCATGGAAGCAGAAAGCGCCCGCCTCTGCCTGCAGATGGTCGCATTTATTACCATCACCAAACCGATTTCGTGGGTGCTTTCCTTTATTCCCGCCTACGGCATGCGCGCAGCCGGCGATGTGAAATTTTCCATGATTACCTCCTGTGCCAGCATGTGGCTGTGCCGGGTAAGCCTGTGCATCTTTTTATGCCGCTTCTGTGGCTTCGGTCCCATCGCGGTTTGGATCGGCATGTTCGCAGACTGGAGCGTGCGTGCGGTCGTTTTCATGCTCCGCTTCCACTCCCGCAAGTGGCTCCAGCACCATGTGATCGACTAAGTTCACCCGTGCCTTTTTGCAGACTGATTTTCCTGCTCGCAGGAAAATCAGTCTGTAAGAAGGCACGAGGGGAGCGCCATTTCATGAGCAAAAGAAGCTGCGAAGCAGCGGGGAGCAGCGAAGCTGCGATTTTGCGAATGGCGCGGGTGAACGGCATCGTTTCAACAACATTCACCCGCAGCATTTCGCAGACTGATTTCCTGCGAGCGGGAAAATTATAAAAGCGAACCGATCCATCCAATCAGTCCAAGCACCCAGCTGACGAAAATTCCATACAAAATAACCGGTCCGGCGATCGTAAAAATTTTGCAGCCGATTCCGAATACCTGTCCCTCCTTCTGAAATTCAATCGCCGGGGCGGCTACGGAATTGGCAAAACCGGTAATCGGAACCAGCGCCCCCGCCCCGCCCCACTTTACCAGAGACGGATAAATGTTAAAGCCGGTCAGAAGTGCGCTCGCCAGAACAAGCAGAATCGCGCACACGCTTCCTGCTGCCGCATCGTCCAATCCGTTTGACTTCGCAACGTTCAAAATAATCTGTCCTACCGTGCAGATTATACCGCCCGTCACAAATGCATGCAGCATCTGCAATGCAAGATTGTGTGTCGGCGTCACCTGTTTGACATATTTTTCATACTGTTTCTGAAAAGACTGGTCTGCCTGATACTTTTCCATATGCTGTTCCTTTCCGAATCTGCTGCACGATTCACCGTTTGTAACGGAGTTTTTACCGAAAAATAGGATGCCAGAAATACAACAGGCTTCCAACCGCTTTTCCCATCGCAATGGAAATCACCATCAGCCCGAGTCCGTGCCGAAAACCGATCCGACGCGTCAGAATCGGAATGGAGTCCAGCATTTCTGCAATTGCAAGTGCCAGACAGCCGACGAAAATTCCGGCAAACAGACCGGTCAGGGCTTCCGCCGTCAGAACCAGCCACTCAAAAGCTGCTCCCGCTTCCAACCTTTTCTGCAACCATTCCCTGCCAAAAATTACTGCACCCGGAAATACACTTGCCAGACAGCCGACGAGCGTTCCAAAGACAACCATTTCCTCGTACAGAAAAATTTTTTCCCCCGTGTGGGTCTTTCCTGCAAAGCGTGGCACAAGTCCTACCGAAAGCAGCACCGTAAAAACGCCTGCCGAAACGAGAATGCCTGCGCCCAGTCCAACAACCACCGGCAAAAGCTTCGATAAAATCACAATTTTCCCCCCTTTCAGACGTCCAGCGTCTTTTTTTCCCGATCTGCAGTTTCTGTCAATGCCTGATTGACGTCCGTTTCATATTTACGCATTTCCACTTCGATCGGTGTCGGATCGGACGTAATCCTCCTCCCACCGATATGGTTGAAAAACACCAAAATGCCAAGTGCCAGCCCGATCGAATACGCGATTTCCAGCGCTGTAACCGACTGCGGCTCCTGTCCGGTCAAAAGCTCGTAAATTTGCCCGAACACCTCGCGAATCCCGATGTCGTTATGAAACGCCATGATCGTAAACGCTGCGCCAAAAAAGCAGATGCAGCAGACAAAGACGATTTTGCACACCTGCCAGAAGCCCGGATAACGACTGACTTTTACCTGCTCCACCACCGTTTCCGGCGCGCCGATGCTTTCCACCTCCAGATTCGGATTGTCCTGCTGCAAAAGCGAAATCACAAAAAGCGCGCTAACCACCCGGCGCCCCTTATCTTTTTCCTCAAATCGGAAAACAGGAAGCGTTCTGCATCGATTCTGCACGCTTTGCGTTTTACAATATAATTTTCCAAGATCGCTGATATGCACGCTTTCACCGGACAGCTCTGCGTTTTGCTCAAGCTTTAAATACAGCACTTCTTTCGGCATCTGTATGTTCCTCCTGTTTCACACAGTATGCACCCGGGCAAAAAAAGTTATGCAGATCAGACGTTTTTTCTTTTTCGGGCTGTCTGCAAAAATCGTACCATCTGCCGCCAGCTGGTTCTACGCACTGCCCTGCTGCCATCGCTGCCGCCGAGCGCTTTCTACAGCTATGCAGTCCTCATCGCTGTCCTACACCCCCGACCGCTCTCGCATGCGGATCAGGATTTTCTTTTCCATCCGGCTAACCTGCACCTGGCTGATACCGAGTTTTTTGGCGATCTGGGCCTGCGTCTGATCCTCGTAGTAGCGCAGCCGGATCAGGATTTTTTCCTGTTCGGGAAGCTCGTCTATAAGCTGTTTTAACAGCATCCGGTCTACCAGCCGGTTCTTTTCTGCGTCCTCCCAGGTGTTGTCTGCAGACCGTGCCGCAAGCTGATCCATCAGCGCGATCTCTTTCCCATCCCCCTCATAGACCGGCTTTGACAGCGATTCAACCTCCCCGGCTGCAGCGACCGCCATGACCGCGTCTTCATAGGCGATTCCTGTTTTTTCACACAGCTCGCGCAGCGTCGGGTCGCGTCCCTCCTGCGTCTGAATGCGCGCAGCCTCCTGCCGCAGCTTATAATTCGCATCCTTTAATGACCGGCTGACCTTGACCGGTCCATCATCGCGCAGAAAACGCCGGATCTCTCCTGCAATCAGAGGAACCGCATATGTAGAAAATTTGACATCGTAGCTTAAATCAAAATGATCAATCGCTTTCATCAGTCCGATCGTTCCGGTCTGGAACAGATCCTCCGCCTCGTATCCCCGCCCTGCAAACCGTTTCACAATATGGTGAACCAGTCCCAGATTTTCTTCTATCAGTATTTTTCTGGCAGACGCATCTCCTGCCTGCGCCTTTTCGATCAATACTGATATTTCCATGTGCTACTCCTCTTCTTGATCCGGATCACTGACCCACGGCGCATTTCCCAGTTTTTTTTCCATAATCACACGCGTCCCCTTCCCCACGGTCGATTCCACCTCCAGGCAGTCCATAAACGCTTCCATAAAAGAAAATCCCATACCGGAACGTTCCAGATCCGGGCGCGTCGTGAACATCGGCTCCATCGCCTGTTCCACATTTTCGATCCCGCAGCCCTGATCGGTGATTTCCATTTTCAAAAGATCCTTTTCCAGCACACAGGAAATTTCAATCGTTCCTCCCTGCTCCTTATATCCGTGGATGACTGCGTTTGTAACTGCCTCCGAAACGGCAGTTTTGACGTCCTCGATCTCCTCCAGTGTCGGATTTAAGGGCGTCAAAAACGCCGCTACAGCAACCCTCGCAAAGCCTTCGTTTTCCGGCAGGGCTTCAAATTCCACTTTCATGTTATTCATGCTTTCCTCTCATTTCTGCGCACGCTTTTTGCGCATGCCGAGTTTGTGTCAAGTGCGCGCAGACACAAATCTCGCGATTGAAAAATTTTATTCATGACAATAGAATGCTCGCAGAGCGTACATTCTATTGTTTTTCAATCTTTTCTTCCTGATCTATCATCTCCACGATATCGCCGATGCCCGACATTTCCAAAATTTTCCGGATGCGCCGGTTGGCGTGAATTACATACACCTTGCCTCCAAAACAGGAAATCTTGCGGTAACGCCCCGCCAGTACGCCGATGCCGGAGCTGTCCATAAATTTTGTGTCGGAAAAATCAAACACGATGTGGCTGACGCTGTTGTCCAACATCATGTGATCCGCCCTCCTGCAGATCACGCTGCAACTGTGGTGGTCGATTTCTTCCGGCAGGCGGATCATCAGATAGTGATCGATAATTTTATAATCCTCTTCCATGCTACTCTCCTTTTTCTATATAAATTTCGTGCAGGCACAAACGGCTTGGGAACCTTAACCTTGAAATAGCTATCCCCGAATTGCCGCACGGCAATCTGCAAACATTCGGAATCCGTAGATAGCAAAAAGAGGACAAAAAGCCATTGTGCTTTTCATCCTCTTTCGTAAAATCCTTTTTAAATTGTCGCCTTTTAATTATCCAGCTGATCCAGCGCGCGCTGGGACTGGGTTGCTTTTTCCGTGTTCGGGAACAGTTCAATTACCTTCTGGTAGGTTTCCTTCGCCTGGCGCTTGTTGCCGTTGTCGCGATAGGAATTTGCCAGCGCATAAAGCGCTTCACTGTTCGTCTCATCATAGGAAACCGCTTTCGTCAGGTTTTCAATCGCCGTCTCATAATCCCCGGAACGATATGCCTTGTAGCCGGTGTCATAATAGTTCGCTGCAAGATCTGTGCCGGTGTCCTGCAAAAGCTGCTGATAGAGCTTGCGCGCCGCCTCGGAGGTATCGCTGCTCTCCATCGCATCGCGGCTGATCTTGTCCACCGCTTCAGAAAGCGCTTCGATATCGTCCGGCGTCTCCATATAGACACTTGCCGCATTCAACAGCGCTTCTACCGCGCTCATGCTGCCGTCCGCGCCGGACAGCTTGCCGTTCTGCGCCGTCAGCTCGTCATTTTCCTTAGTCAGCGTCTCTATCTGCTGATTTAAGCTGGAAATCTCTGCATTTTTGCGGTCGGCTTCTTCCCCGACTGCTGTCAGCTTATTGTTTAACTCCGTCTGTGCGATCTGTACCCGCGCAGGCAGGATCAAAAACCAGGATACCGCTACGCCAACCGCAAGGCCTGCGAGCGTTCCCCACAGCCACCCGAAGTTCTTTTTCGGTTCTATCTGGCTGATCGGCTGAATAATCGTCTCATTGCCGCTCTGGTATTTGACGACTTCCTCATCCTTTCCCTGTTTGCGGGCGAATCTCCCGTCGTCATCGGTTTTTAACGCAATGTCCACTTCATGCATATACCGAAGTGCCATCGTATTTGCGCAGTCGATCCGCAGGCAGCGGGTCAGCTCCTTGCGGGCTTTCTCCCAGTCCGCCGCATCCATGTACAAAAGCGCCAAAAGCAGATGTGCCTGTACAAAATTCGGATGGTCGGAAAGCACCTTTTTCAACTGAATTCTCGCCAGATCCTTGCTGTCCTGATAACAGTAGTTGAGCGCCTGATTATATTTCCGGCTCATCTGTGCAAACTCTTCCAGCTGCGTCGGGCTCTTCTGTACAGCGTTGATGTAATCATCCGCGATATTTTTCTCCGGGCGGAGGTTTTTGCTGATGACCCATTCACTCAGCGCCGGAACGGTCTCGCCCATTTCAAAATAAATCAATCCCAGGAGGTTTCTCGCCTCGATATGATATTTGTTGAATTTCAACGACAGCTTCAGACTCTCGATCGCACCGGAAAGATCCCGGACACCGGCTTTATCCAGACCGTCATTATAATAATAATTGGAAATGCTCAGAAGCTTCTTATATCTCGAAACATCTGCCCCGCAGTTCGTGCAGAAATTCTTTTCTGTCAGATCTGCTCCACAATTATAGCACTGCATATATTTGCTCCTTTACTCTTTCTTCCCGGCGGCATCGGCCATTTCTTTTTCCTGCTCTTTGACCATGTCTATCAGAATATCCGTAAAGTCTGTCATATTGTGGTTTATAATCACATCCTCCGCCTCATCGATTTCAAGGCTGGGATGGAACTTTTTCAATTCTTCTTCAAAGTTGATCATGCGCATCCTCCCGCTTATCTGCTCTTATCCTCATGGATTCAATACCATTATAATACGCAGGGCACACAAAAAAATCAATCTAATTTTTCCGGAAATTCAGGAAAGCACTTCGCATTTTCGCGTTTTTCCGTCAGAAACTGCGGACATGCTGCAATCCCGACCGGTTTACAGGAATGCAGCGTTGCATGAACAAAAACAGAGCGGCTCTGCTTTTGTTACAAAACCGCCCTGCACTTTCCTATTAATAAAAAACTTAATAAGAAAACCATATTTCGCTGAAAGCATGCATCTTCCCGCTTACTTGCGCAGCTGACCTAACCGTTCTTTTACCTGTTCCATCATCTGCGTGTATTTTTCCAGCTTGCCGCGCTCTTCTGCGATCTTGCTTTCCGGTGCCTTGCTCATGAAACGCTCGTTGTGCAGCATGCCATTTACTCTGGAAAGCTCGCCCTCGAGGCGCTTCTCTTCTTTTTCCAGACGCTCGATCTCTTTTGCAAGATCAACCAGCTCTGCAAATGGAATGTAAAGCGTTGCGTTCGGGATCACAACGGATACCGCGTCCTCTGCGATGCCTGTCTTGTCCGCCTGGCAGGTCACATCGGATGCGCTCGCCAGGGATGCAAAGAACAGCTTGCCCTCCTCAAAGGTATTTTGCAGCTCTTTCTGGTCGCTTACCACATAAACATGGGCTTTTCTGGAAGGCAGAACGTTCATGCTGGTACGGACGTTGCGGACGCCGCGGACAGCTTCCTTGAGGATTTCAATCTCCTGCTCTTCTTTCTCGAAGTGTCTCTCTTGCTGATAAACCGGCCAGGAGGAAATCATGATGGATTCCTCTTCGGACTGCAGGGTGCAGAAGATTTCTTCAGTAATAAAAGGCATATACGGATGCAGAAGTTTTAAAGCGTCGATCAGGACAGTTTTTAACGTCCACAGTGCAGCGTTCTGGCTGTCGGCATCGTCCGTCGCATACAGACGGGGTTTTACCATCTCAATATACCAGTCGCAGAATTCATCCCAGATAAAGTCATAAACCTTCTGTACGGCAACACCCAGCTCGAAGTTTTCCATGTTGTCGGTCACTTCTTTTACGACGTTATTCAGACGGGAGAGAATCCACTTATCGGCAGGCTCCAGATACGCAGACGCATCCGCAGGAACTTCCTTGCCTTCCATATTCATCAGGATGAAACGGGATGCGTTCCATACCTTGTTTGCAAAGTTTCTGTTCGCTTCTACACGCTCCATGTAGAAACGCATGTCGTTGCCGGGCGCATTGCCGGTGATCAGCGTCAGGCGCAGTGCGTCCGCACCGTATTTGTCGATGATTTCCAGCGGATCGATACCGTTTCCGAGGGATTTGCTCATCTTGCGTCCCTGAGAGTCTCTTACAAGTCCGTGGAACAGTACTGTTTTAAACGGCTTTTCGCCCATCTGCTCATATCCGGAGAAAATCATACGGATAACCCAGAAGAAAATGATATCGTAACCAGTTACAAGCACATCAGTCGGATAGAAATATTCCAGCTCCTTCGTCTTTTCCGGCCAGCCGAGGGTGGAGAAGGGCCACAGTGCGGAAGAAAACCAGGTATCCAGCGTATCGGGATCCTGTGTAAAATGTGTGCCGCCGCACTTCGGACAAACAGTCGGCTCGGTGCGCGCTACCACGGTTTCGCCGCAGGAATCGCAGTAATAAGCCGGAATTCTGTGTCCCCACCACAGCTGTCTGGAAATACACCAGTCTTTGATGTTGTCCGTCCAGTTGAAGTAGGTCTTTTCCATGCGTTCCGGAATCAGACGGATTTCCTTCTCCTGAACTGCTTTTACTGCGGGCTTGATCAGCTCGTCCATCTTTACAAACCACTGCTTTTTGATCATAGGCTCGATGGTCGTACCGCAGCGGTCATGGGTGCCGACATTATGGCTGTAGTCTTCGATCCGGACTAACAGACCCATATCATCTAATTCCTTCACAATGGCTTTTCTCGCTTCATAGCGATCCATGCCTTCGAACTTACCGCCTTTTTCATTGATAGTTGCATCATCATTTAAGATATTAATCTGCTCCAGGTTATGACGTTTTCCTACCTCAAAGTCATTCGGGTCATGTGCCGGAGTGATCTTTACAACGCCGGTACCAAATTCCATATCTACATAGGAATCCGCAACGATCGGAATCTGACGGTTTACAATCGGCAGCAGAACCTTTCTGCCAACCAGATGCTGATAACGCTCGTCGGACGGGTTAACTGCAACCGCACTATCGCCCAGCATGGTTTCCGGACGGGTGGTCGCAAATTCCAGAAATTCTGTCGTGCTTACCTCTCCGTTTTCATCGATCAGCGGATATTTGATATGCCAGAAATGACCAGCCTGTTCTTCGTATACAACCTCTGCATCAGAAATAGAAGTTTTGCAGACAGGACACCAGTTGCCGATTCTGTTTCCTTTATAAATCCAGCCTTTTTCATGCATGCGGCAGAATACTTCTGTAACAGCCTGATTGCTGCCTTCGTCCATCGTGAAACGGAGTCTGTCCCAGTCACAGGAGGAGCCCAGCTTCTTTAACTGATTGATGATTCTCCCACCGTATTCCTCTTTCCATTCCCAGGCGCGCTTTAAAAATCCTTCTCTGCCGAGGTCACGCTTATCGATGCCTTCTTTTTTGAGGGTCTCGATAATTTTAACCTCTGTTGCAATGCTTGCATGGTCTGTTCCGGGCTGCCAGAGCGCATTATATCCCTGCATTCTCTTAAAACGGATCAGAATATCCTGCATGGTATTGTCCAGCGCGTGCCCCATATGCAGCTGTCCTGTGATATTCGGGGGCGGAATGACGATGGTAAACGGTTTCTTGCTCTCGTCTACTTCCGCATGAAAATATTTCTTATCCAGCCATTTCTGGTACAGACGATCCTCAATGCCATGGGGATCATAGGTTTTTGCCAGTTCCTTGCTCATTGTTTCCTCCATTTTCATTTTTGCCGCTATAGGGCTTTGGGACGCCGAGAGAAAAAATCAGAAATCCTGCGAATGAAAAAGAATGTGCCTTGGCACATTCTCGCGCCGAGGCGCGGTTGCTTCGGCAACCATCTACCCTTGCGCCGAGTGCGCATCCTCGCGGAGCTTTTTTTATCATATGGAAACGAAGTTTCCTATACGATAAAAAAACGCCCTTCGACAGAAAACTCTGTCAAAGGGCGTCTGAATCCAAACGCGGTACCACCTTTGTTTTCCGGAAAAACTGATCTGCTGCAGAGACTGCGCCGCCAGCTGTTTCGGAATCTTGTCGCGGTCATTCCTCTAGAACCGCTGTCCGATAACGGGGACTACCGTGAAAGCTTACCACGCAGCTGCGCATTCAGCTCTCCGATTCCAAAGCCACATTCCGTTCTCCTTTGCTCAGGTCTCCTTTCAGCGATCCGGGACCCTCTCTGTCAGCCGGGTAAACGTACTCTTCTTCTTCCTCATCTTTGTCCGTGTACTATGTACACTATAGGGAAGAATTAAATTTTTGTCAAGAATATTTTTTGCAATTGCAATAAATTTGCGTCGTGCTATAATGAGTGCTAGTGAGTGGGAGTAGTCCCTATCTGCTCCTTACACACGACGAATAACAAGTTCAAAAGATGAGGCTAACATGAAAATTATTATTATTGGCTGCGGCAAGGTCGGCCTGACACTGGCGGAACTGCTTTCCGCTGAAAAACACGATGTCGTACTGATAGATGAATCCTCCCAGAAGCTCTCCTCCATCCCGGAAGAGCTGGATGCTCTGCGCATTCTTGGAAACGGTGCCAGCGTCAATATCCAGCAGGAGGCAGGCGTTGAAGAAGCCGATCTGTTAATTGCAGTGACCGGTTCCGACGAATTAAACCTGCTCTGCTGCCTGATTGCCAAAAAGGCGGGCAACTGCCATACCATCGCCCGCGTCCGCAATCCGATTTATAATAAGGAAATCGGATTCATCAAGGAAAAGCTCGGCATCTCCATGATTATCAATCCAGAGCTGACCGCTGCAACGGAAATTTCCCGTCTGCTGCGTTTTCCCTCCGCGATCAAGATCGACACCTTTGCAAAAGGACGCGTGGAGCTGTTAAAATTCCGCATCAAACCGGAGTTTCACTTAAATAACATGCCGGTCAGCCAGATCGGCTCCCATACAAACAGCGATATTTTAATCTGCGCTGTAGAGCGCGGCGACTTGATCGCGATCCCGGATGGTAATTTTATCCTGCGGGACAACGATCTCTTGTCCATCATCGCTTCCCCGCAGAATGCCTCCACCTTTTTCAAGCACATCGGCTTTAAAACCGGTCAGGTCAAAAACGCGATGATCGTCGGCGGCGGAAAGCTCGGCTATTACACAGCAAACCTCCTGCAGACGATGAATATCAACGTCCGCATCGTGGAAAATAACCGCGACCGCTGCGAACAGCTGAGCGTGCTTTTACCTGATTCCACCATCATCTATGGAGACGGAACGGACAAGCAGCTGCTGTTGGAAGAAGGTCTTTCCGAAGCGGAATCCTTTTTGACCTTAACCGGTCTGGATGAGGAGAATATCCTGCTCTCTCTGTTCGCCAAGGCAAACTCCAACGCAAAACTCATCACAAAGGTGACAAAAATCGCCTTTACCGAGATTATCAACAACCTCGATATCGGCAGCGTCATTTATCCTAAGCATCTGACGGCAGACTATATTTTACAGTATGTCCGCGCGATGTCCAATTCCATCGGCAGTAACGTCGAGACGCTGTATCAAATTCTGGACGGACGCGCAGAGGCGCTGGAATTTGCCATCCATGATACCTCTGCCGTCACGGATATTCCGCTGGCAGAGCTGAAATTAAAGTCCAACCTGCTGATCGGCAGCATCAACCGAAAGGGTAAAACCTGGATTCCCCGTGGTCAGGATACGATCCAGGTCGGTGACACTGTCATCATCGTTACCACTCAGAAAGGTCTCGGCGATATCCTGGATATCCTGAGAAAATAGGTACGCCCGATGAACTATTCTATTATTTTTTATATTATCGGCTGGATTTTAAATCTGGAAGCGGCCTTTATGCTTCCCTCCTGTCTGGTAGCCCTGATCTATCAGGAAAACAGTGGTTGGTCACTCGTTGCTGCTGTCCTGTTATGCCTGCTGATCGGTCTTCCTTTGGTTATAAGGAAGCCGAAAAACCGTGTATTCTACCTGCGTGAGGGGTTTGCCACGACTGCACTTTGCTGGATCGTATTAAGCTGTGTCGGTGCACTTCCCTTTGTACTTTCCGGTTATATTCCCAATCCGGTCGATGCGCTGTTTGAAACCGTTTCCGGCTTTACAACAACCGGTGCAAGCATTCTGACAGACGTGGAAGCGCTTCCTCACTGTCTGCTGTTCTGGCGCAGCTTTACGCACTGGATCGGCGGTATGGGTGTTCTGGTCTTTTTGCTGACTCTGATTCCCCTCACAGGCGGCAGCCATATGAACCTGATGAAGGCAGAAAGCCCGGGTCCCTCCGTTACCCGTCTGGTTCCGAAGGTAAAATCCACTGCAAAAATTTTGTACATGATTTACATTGTCCTGACAATTATTGAGATTTTCCTCCTGCTGTTTGGCGGCATGCCGCTGTTTGATTCCATCACGCTCTCCCTCGGCACGGCGGGCACCGGCGGCTTCGGCATCAAAAACGACAGCATTGCAGGCTATTCCACCTATTGTCAGGTCATTATCACGATCTTTATGATCCTGTTCGGCATCAACTTTAACGCCTACTTTCTGATCCTGATCCGTAAATTCAGACAGGCATGGGAAAGTGAAGAAGTTCGTGCCTATCTGTTGATTATCGCTGCAGCAACGCTCGCGATCACCTTCAATGTACGCGGATATTTCAGCAGCTTTGCACAGGCATTCCAGCAGACGATTTTCCAGGTTGCTTCCATCATTACAACAACCGGCTATGCCACAACAAACTTTGACCTGTGGCCGGAGTTTTCCCGCACCATCCTCGTCCTGCTGATGTTTGTCGGTGCCTGTGCCGGAAGTACCGGCGGCGGCATTAAGGTTTCCCGCATCCTGATCCTACTGAAAACGGTAAAAAAAGAACTGATCCAGCTGCTGCATCCCAGGAGTGTACGCCGCATCCAGATTGACGGCAAGGCGATCGAGCACGAGGTTGTCCGCTCCACAAATGTTTACATGGGCGTCTACATTTTTATTTTTGCCTTTTCCATGCTGCTGATCGCGCTGAATAACTTCGATCTTATCACCAACTTTTCTGCAGTTGCTGCGACACTCAACAACATCGGTCCCGGTCTTTCCCTGGTGGGTCCGATCGGAAACTTTTCCATGTTTTCCGACTTTTCCAAGCTTGTCCTGATCTTCGACATGCTTGCCGGACGCCTGGAGCTGTTCCCGCTGCTGCTGTTATTCGTACCGAATACCTGGAAACGATTTTAAACCGCTTCCAGGCGAAATAAAATCAGATTATTCTGCGCACTCACAGCGAGTTTGCATTGCCGCGACGCAGACAAAAAAAGAACCAGGCTGCAGCCTGGTTCTTTTTTGTTTTAAAATCTTTTACGCCAGCTGTTTCTTGCCGGTATAAAGCTCGTAATATCTTCCCTTTTGTTCCAGCAGTTGATCGTGATCGCCGCGCTCGATGATTTCGCCGTTTTCCAATACCATGATCGCATTCGCGTTTCGAACAGTGGAAAGCCTGTGGGCGATGACAAGGGTTGTCCGTTCTGCCATCAGGCGATCCATACCATGCTCAATATGTCGCTCGGTTCTCGTATCGACAGAGGATGTTGCCTCATCCAGGATCAGGACAGGCGCCTTGGAAATTGCCGCACGGGCAATGTTTAACAGCTGTCTCTGTCCCTGGCTTAAGTTTGCGCCATCTCCCTCGATCATCGTATCATATCCGTTTTCCAGACGCATGATAAAGGAATGTGCGCTGGCCATTTTTGCCGCCTGCTCGACCTCTGCATCGGTCGCATCCAGCCTGCCATAGCGGATATTTTCCCGGATCGTTCCGGTAAACAGGTGCGTATCCTGCAGCACCATTGCGATATTACTGCGCAGGTTTTCTCGTCCAACCTTGCGGATATCCACGCCATCCATCAGGATTTCTCCGCTGTCGATCTCGTAAAACCGGTTGATCAGGTTCGTGATCGTCGTCTTGCCCGCGCCGGTACTGCCGACAAACGCGATCTTCTGTCCCGGTTTCGCATACAGGGAAATATGCTTCAAAATCGTATGACCAGGCACATAGCCAAACGTCACATCCTTTAACTCCACATGTCCTTTGCAGGGATTTAAAACAACCGCATCCGCTGCGTCTGCAGTTTCCGGCGCTTCATCCATCACCTGGAACACACGCTCTGCACCCGCAAGAGCGGAAAAGATTGTATTCATCTGCATGGACAGCTCATTGATCGGTCTGGAGAACTGTCTGGAATAGTTGACAAATACAGTCAGACCGCCAATATCAAAGCCCTGCAGCACGCATAATATACCACCGATCATCGCAGTCAGGGAATAGCTGACCTGGCTTAAGTTGCCCATGACCGGTCCCATGATTCCTCCAAAAAACTGAGCGAAAATCTGTTTTCCGCGAAGATCGTCGTTTAAGTATTCAAACTCTTCCTCCGCAACGTTTTCATGGCAGAACACCTTTACAACCTTCTGTCCCGTCATCGTTTCTTCGATATAACCGTTTAAAGTACCGATCGCTGCCTGCTGCGCCTGATAAAATTTCCGGCTCTTTCCTGCCACTGCTCCGCCTACTTTCATCATGAGCGGAACCATCACAACCGTCACAATTGTCAGCCACACGTTCGTGTAGAGCATCAGTCCGAGGGTTCCGACTACAGTGATCACGCTGGAAATGATCTGCAGCACGGTGTTGTTCAACATATCTCCGACCGCATCCAGGTCGTTCGTATAACGGCTCATCAGGTCGCCGTGGTTGTTCGTATCATAAAACCGAACCGGCAAATGCTGCATTTTCACAAATAAATCGTTTCGGATTTTTTCCAGTGCACCCTGGGAAACGCCGATCATAATCCGCTGCTGCAGATACTGTGCTGTGACACCGATGATATAAATTCCTGCCATGGTCAGAAGCGAATGCAGAAGCTTCTGCGCACTGCTGCCCTCCCCGGTCAATCCGTTGATGATCGGACGCAGCATATAGGAGCCTGCAAGGTTCGCAATCGTCCCGGCAATGACACAGAAAAAGACGAAAATCAGCCGTCCCTTATCTTCAGAAAGATATCCCATCAGACGCACAATCGCTTTTTTGGTATTCTGCGGCTTTTTGACTTTCATTTTTCCACCGCCAGGACCAGGTCTTGGACCTCCCGGGCCTCCGGGACCGCCGAATCCTTCAGGCCTCTTTGCGCTGCTCTTGCTGTATTTGGCAATCAGTCTTTTCTTTCTCTGCTCGTCCATTATGCGATCACCTCCTTTTTCATCTGGGAGTCGTAAATTTCCTGATAGGCTTTACAGGTTTCCAGAAGGGCTTCATGTTTGCCAAGCCCGACGATTTTTCCCCCGTCCATCACGATGATCTGATCCGCTTCCATCACGGAGCCGATCCGCTGTGCGATAATCAGCTTTGTTGTCTCCTTCAGCGTCGTGGAAAAAGCTTCCCGAATCCTTGCTTCT
This sequence comes from Gallintestinimicrobium propionicum, assembly GCF_025567525.1. Taxonomy (NCBI): domain Bacteria; kingdom Bacillati; phylum Bacillota; class Clostridia; order Lachnospirales; family Lachnospiraceae; genus Gallintestinimicrobium; species Gallintestinimicrobium propionicum. Next base: position 53,930 of record NZ_JAOQJY010000008.1, read on the forward strand.
GTCGCTGTATCCACCGCACTCGTGGAGTCATCCAGAATCAATATTTTCGGACGTTTTAAAAGTGCCCGCGCGATACACAGTCTCTGCTTCTGACCGCCGGAAACGTTTACGCCGCCCTGACCAAGCTCCGTATCATATCCATCTGCCAGTTTTTGAATAAAGCCTTCCGCCTGTGCACTTTCTGCAGCTTCCCGAATCTGGTCTTTGTCAGCATTTTCATCGCCCCACTGCAGATTTTCTTCGATCGTACCGGAAAAGAGTACATTTTTCTGCAGCACCATACCAACGCCCTCCCGCAGATGATTCAGGGAATAATCCCGAACGTCGATGCCATCCACCAAAACCTTTCCCTCATCCACATCGTACAGACGCGGAATCATGGACACCAGCGTTGTTTTGCCGCAGCCCGTCGATCCGATGATACCGATCATCTGTCCCGGCTCGATCGTCAGATTGATCTGATCCAGCACTTTTTCTGCACTGTCTTTGTAATATCGGAAGGAAACATTCTGGAATTCGATCTTTCCGTTTTTTACAACTGCTTCCGGATATGCTGCATGATCGTCTGTCAGACTCACTTTTGTATCCATCACTTCGTTAATCCTGCGTCCGCTCGCAAATGCCCGGGAGCTCTGCAAAAATACCATAGCCAGCATCATCAGGGACATCAGCACCTGCACAATATAGGTTGTAAACGCCGTCAGATCACCGACCTGCATCTTTCCGCCCAGGATCTGATTGCCTCCAAGCCATACCACAACCAGCGTTGTCAGGTTCATAAACAGCATCATCAGCGGCATCTGTGCAACTGCGATCTTAAATGCATTTAAGCTGGATTCCTTTAGCTCTGCGTTCGACTTTTCAAAACGGGCACTTTCATAATCCTCACGGACGAAGGACTTGATGACCCGCACATTCGTCAGTACCTCCTGAATATTGGAGTTTAGAGCATCCAGCTTTTTCTGCATAAACTCAAATCTCGGATATGCAATGCGTAAAAGCAAAAGGATCACTACTGTCATAACCGGCAGAACGATCAGAAATACCGCCGCCAGCTCCCGATCCATCAAAAACGCCATAATAATCGCGCCGATCAGCATGCCGGGGGCGCGAAGCATCATTCGAAGCGCCATCATGATCAGGTTCTGCACCTGTGTGATATCGTTGGTCAGACGCGTAACCAGAGAGCCCGTGGAGAACCGGTCGATCTCCGAAAACGAAAAGGTCTGGATTTTTTTGAACGCATCTTTTCGAAGCCCTGTTCCGAAGTTGATCGCCGCAACCGATGCAAACCATGCTCCTCCAACGCCGCCGGCCATCATGATGAACGCCGTCAGGATCATGATCATTCCCTTCTGAAGGATGTAGCCTACATCATGATTGGCTGCCCCGACATTAATGATATCCGCCATAAAAGACGGAAGCAGTACTTCTCCTGCTACCTCCGTCAGCATCAGAAGCGGTCCCAGTATAAACGCATACCAGCAGGGCCTGATATATTTTCCGTAACGTTTCATTTGATCCTTATTCCTCCTTTTGCTGATCCCGCAGAAGATTTTCATAAATTCGTTCGAAAAACTGCTGCAGACTCTGCATTTCCTCTTCTGAAAATCCTTCAAACATCGCTTTTTCCGTTTCCCAGAACATCTGCTCACTCCGCTCAATGACACTGCGTCCCTTTGGCGTGATCGTCACCCGGTGTGTCCTGTTGTCAGACTCTGTGGTTTCCCGTGTAATGTATCCGCCGCTTTCCAGCTTTTTTAAGGAAACTGCAACCGCTGCCGGAGAAATCTCCAGCTCACGCGCAATTTCAACCTGGGAACAGTTCGGATGATGATTTAAGTGCATCAAAAGCCGGTGCTGACTCTGATAGACTCCCGTATGATTCACCTTTTTTTCAATACAACGGCGCAGCTGCCGATCCGTGCGTCGAAACAGAAATGACAGCCTGCCTTCCGGTGTCGGATTCCCGCAGTGCTTCGCATTTTGTTCTTGTTCCATCACATTTCCCTCTTGTTAACTAGTTAATTGTTTACTTGTTAAGTATATGTATGACTAACTCTGTTGTCAAGAGAATTTTAAAAAACTGATTTCCTTACTGTAACTTTTTTTCGAAATAGATTATAATGATATGCATGACTTCACAGTGTCTTTTTTGATTTTTATATTTTAACGGAGATTTTTAACCTATGTCTTTGACAACCTTTTTGAAAAAGCTTTCCCCCGGGCGCATCATTGCCCTCGGTTTTCTTTTCTACATCCTGCTTGGCTCCCTTTTACTGATGCTGCCCTGCAGCCTGCAGCCCGGTATCGCACTGCCCTATCTTGACGCCCTTTACACTGCCACCAGCGCAGTCTGTGTAACCGGCTTAAACGTCATCGACCCCGGCAGTACCTTTTCACCCTTTGGTCAGTTTGTCCTCGGCTGCCTGATCCAGATCGGAGGACTGGGTGTCGCTTCCATCGGTGTCGGGATCATGCTCGCAATGGGAAAAAAGATCAATCTGAAAGAACGCCGTGTTATCCGTGATGCAATGAACCTGGATTCCGGCAAAGGCCTGATCCGATTTGTCAAAGCAATCTTTTGTACGACACTTCTCATTGAGCTTTTGGGCGCGTTTCTTTCGTTTCCTGTCTTTTTCCGGGATTATCCGCTGCCTCGCGCCATAGGCTTAAGCCTGTTTCATTCGGTTGCTTCCTTTAACAATTCCGGCTTCGACGTGCTCGGAAACGGGACAAGCCTGATTCCGTATCAGAAGGATGTGCTTCTAAATCTCGTGACCTGTGCTCTGGTAATCGCCGGCGGCATTGGCTTTCCGGTCATTTTTGAGCTGCCCCTGAAACACTTTTCCTGGAAACGCCAGTCAATGCACACACGGGTTGTGCTGAGCACGACATTTGCCCTGCTGCTTTTCGGAACACTTTTATTAAAACTCACAGAGAGTATCAGTTGGCTCGGCGCTTTTTTCTACAGCGTCTCCGCCCGGACAGCCGGTTTTTCCACTTATAACCTCAGCGATTTCTCTACTGCAGGTCTGCTGGTCGTTTCCGGACTGATGTTTATCGGGGCCTCTCCCGCGTCCACCGGCGGCGGCATCAAGACCACCACCTTTTTTGTCCTGCTCTCCGGCATCTATTCCGCAGCAACAAACCATTCCGAAAGAGCCTTCCACAACGCGATCCCAAAGGACGCGTTCCGCAAGGCCTCCGTCATCAGTATGCTCGCTGTCTTTTTGGTTATGACAGCCTCCTATCTGATGCTGATCTTTGATCCGCAGCTTTCCCTGCGGGATGTACTGTTTGAAATGATCAGTGCTTTCAGCACCTCCGGTCTTTCCACCGGCATCACACCACAGTTGAGCGCTCAGAGCCGGATTCTTTCTATTATTATGATGTACATCGGCAGACTCGGACCCCTGACTGTTGCATCCCTGTGGTACTTTACGATCGGGGAACGCGTCCGCTACCCGGAAGGGACAATTGCCATCGGGTGAGTGACCGTCCACGGCACGCAGAGACTCTGCCAGCACTGCGCAAGATCACAATTCAGGAATACCGCGCAGATCTTTGCATAACTTATTGGAAAAATATGCGAGCGAACCGCTCAGAAATGAGGATATTATGTTTGGAAAAAAGAAAAAAAATGCCATTGCATACGGTATTATCGGACTTGGGCGCTTCGGGGAAGCGCTGGCGACAGAGCTTGCACGCTCCGGCGCAGAGCTGCTTGTCATGGATCGCGAAGAAGAGCGGGTCCGTGAGATGCGGGAACTGACCGAAAATGCACTCGTTGTCAATACCCTGGACAAAAAAACCCTGACAGAAACCGGTATCCAGAACTGCGATATTGCGGTCGTCTGCATCGGCGAGCATATGGAATCCTCTATCCTGACGACATTAAATCTCGTCAGCCTCGGTATTCCGACTGTCATTGCCAAAGCCACCAGCCCGGAGCATGGCGAGATTTTAAAACGCCTCGGCGCACAGGTCGTTTATCCCGAACGTGATATGGCAATTCGCCTGGCAACCAGGCTTTCCAACTCCCGGGTCCTGGATTTTATCCAGCTGAGTGAAAAATTGAATATCACCAAGCTGTCCGTCCCGGATGCCCTCGTTCAGAAATCTGTCGTTGAATTGAATCTGCGAGCCCGGTTTGGTCTAAACATCATCGCCATCGAGCATAACGGTCAGGTGATCGAGCACGTCGATCCAAACTACCGCTTCTGCCCCGGCGACATTTTGATCCTGTCCGGCAGCAAGGAGAGTCTTTCCCGATTTGACCGCTGGATAGATAAGCAGGAGTAACACGTACAGGTTGCATGTAGACAGCGCACTCCGTCAGTGCGGTACACAGCGCGGGACGCAGCCAACACTGGAGGACATCTACTCCCGGTACGCCAACCGGATTTTATCCGCGATCAGCGCGATGAACTCCGAGTTGGTCGGTTTTCCCTTTCCCGTATTAATCGTATATCCAAACAGCGCGTCCAACGTCTCCATCCTGCCGCGGTTCCACGCAACCTCGATCGCATGGCGAATGGCGCGCTCGACTCTGCTCGGTGTCGTTTCATACTTTTTCGCAATTTCCGGATACAACGTCTTTGTGATCGAGCCGAGCATATCCATGTCCTTGACTGACATCTGAATTGCTTCGCGCAGATACTGATATCCACGGATATGCGCCGGTACGCCGATGTCATGGATCATGTTCGTGACATCCCGTTCCAGGTCCCGTTTGGGCACTTCTTTTGCCTGTACATATTCCAGGGAGTTTTCTTCGCCTGCCGCTCTGGCGGGAACGGTAATCATAATCTGAAATTCTCTATTATGTTCCATCAAATCGGTCAGAATCTGAACCACGTTTTCTTTTTCTTTTCCTGCTGTAAGGCTGAGCTGTTCCATAGTTTTCCTCATTTCTGCGCACGTTTTTTGCGTAGGTCGAGTTTGTATCAAGTGCGCACAGACACAAATCTCGCGATTGAAAAAATTTTTTTTCAATCTTTTTTCCTTTCGCAATACCGGTTTGCTTCCTCTTTACAGGCATCATTATAGGCTGATTCTGCTGGATCCTGCAAGAAACTGTCATCGCAAAAAAAGAGCCAGAAATTCCTCTTTCCGAGAATTTCTGACTCCTTTTTTTACAAAAATTGGCGAAAAACCACGATTTTACAGAGAATTTCTGTTTTTTGTGATCCGGAAGGTCACCTCAACCATCGTAATCATCAGCGCCACGAACACCAGCAGATATAGCGGCAGGATGAAAAATCCGATGGAATTTCCAAGGATACCGAAAATCGGCGGGATAAAGGTCGTTCCAATGTATGCGCTCGCCATCTGAATGCCGATGATCGCACCGGAGTTCTCTGCCCCAAAATTGGACGGGGTAGAATGAATGATGCAGGGATAAATCGGTGCGCAGCCAAACCCGATCACAAGGAATGCCGCAAACGCCGCCTGATAGGACGCAATCGGAAGAAACAGCACCAGGATACCGCAAATTAAAATTCCGGTTCCCAGTCGGATCATTTTCTGGTCACCAAGCTTATCCGTAATAAAACCGCTTGCAAATCTTCCGGAAGTAAGGCCGATGTAAAACAGAGCTGCAAAGGTTGCCGCACGCTCTGTAGAAATTCCTTTTACCTCTACAAAGTAGGTGCTCGCCCACTGCATTGCTGTTGCCTCCAGTGCACAATACGCAAAAAAGCCAAGCAGGAGAAAGGGAACGCCCTTTATTTTCAGTGCACCCACCAGTCCGACACTCTTTCCAGCAGTTTCCGTTGCCGATTTGTTGATATTCCAGACCGGCAGCGTCAAAAGTAAAAGAAGGGCAATAGCCAGCTGTAAAAATCCAATGATGCGATAGCCGCTGTTCCACGTCCGGTTCGTCAGCGCATAGCCCATGATAAACGGACTGATAACTGTGCCCACACCCCAGAAGCAGTGCAGCCAGCTCATATGCTTCGCTTTGTAATGAAGCGCCACATAGTTGTTTAACGCTGAGTCGATCGCACCTGCTCCCAATCCATAGGGCACTGCAAAAACGGCCAGCATCCAAAACTGCGAAGAAAAGGAAAATCCAAACAGTGCAATAACGGTCAGAAATACGCTGGCAACCGTTACGATTCTGGTTCCAAATTTTCGGGTCATTTTGTCCGAAAACAGGCTCGATACAACCGTCCCACCGGAAATGATCATTGAAATGATCCCCATATACGACACCGGCACGCCAAACTCTGCGTGCATGACCGGCCAGCCGGAGCCAAGCAGCAAATCCGGCAGTCCCAGACTGATAAATGCAATATAAATCAACGCAAGCAAAAATAAGTACATTTTTCTTCTTTCTCCTGTCATAAAATTTGAAAATGGCAACCCGTTCCTCATCATACACCAATCCAGATCTTTCCGCTATCCTTTTCTTTTCCTGATGACGGAAATTTCAAATTTTATTCCTGGTGTTAAGAGATTCCGGTCGGGAACCTATAACTCGGAATTTACTTTCTCTACAGAGCTTGCTATACTGGAAAACGAACACGAAAGAAAAGGAAGCTCCCGACTTATGAAACGAATTGATTTTGAAAACGGAACCGTAACCGGAAACATTCTCGGAGCAGCCCTCCCCATGCTGGTTGCCCAGATTTTGAGCCTGCTCTATAACATCGTAGACCGTATCTATATCGCCCGTATCCCTGGGTGCGGCACAGCCGCCCTCGGCGCAGTGGGACTGTGCTTTCCGCTGATCGTCATCCTCAGCGCATTCGCCAATCTCTTTGGAAGCGGCGGTGCTCCGCTTTTTTCCATTTACCGTGGAAAAAAGGAAACAGAACAGGCAAACCGCATTATGAACACATCTTTTACAATGGTATGTGTCAGTGCCACCTTTTTGATGACGATTGGTCTTGTTTTTGCCCGCCCCCTTCTGGTGCTCTTCGGCGCGTCTGCAGATGCTTTAGTCTATGCATATCCATACATGATGCTCTATCTCATCGGCACGCTGCCTTCCATGATCGCAGTCGGCATGAATCCTTTTATCAACGCACAGGGATATTCCCTTGTTGGTATGTGCTCCGTCGCCATCGGCGCAGCTGCCAATCTGCTCCTTGACCCTCTCTTTATTTTTGTTTTCGGCCTCGGCGTGCAGGGCGCTGCAGTTGCAACCGTGCTCTCCCAGCTGCTTTCTGCCTCGTTCGTCCTGCTTTTCCTGACGAAAAGGGCGGAGCTGAGGGTTCGCTTTCTGCGGAAAACAGAATTTTCCCAATGTAGCGGCTATGCAAAGAATATCGTCAGCCTCGGTACATCCGGCTTTGTCATGCAGCTGACCAACAGCCTTGTTACGATCTGCTGTAACAACGTCCTTTCCGTCACCGGCGGGGATATCTATATTTCCGTCATGACCATCATTTCCAGCGTGCGGCAGCTCGTGGAAACGCCGATTTACGCGCTCACGGAGGGAACCTCTCCTATCCTGAGCTATAATTACGGTGCCCGCCGTCCGTCCCGAGTCAAAAACTCCGGTATTGTCATGGCACTCATGGTCTTTGGCTATACTGCCATCATGTGGAGCCTGATCATCCTCGCCCCCGGTATGCTGATCCGGATTTTCAGCTCCGACTCTGTGCTGGTTGCCGATGCCATCCCTGCGCTGAAACAATATTTTGCCGCTTTTATTTTCATGGATCTGCAGTATATCGGTCAGACAACCTTTAAATCCTTAAATAAAAAGAAGCAGGCGATTTTTTTCTCCCTGCTCCGAAAGGTATTTATTGTCGTTCCGTTAACCTATCTGATGCCCTATACACTCCACATGGGCACAGCTGGTGTTTTCCTTGCCGAACCGGTGTCCAACGTCATCGGCGGCAGCTTCTGCTTTATCACAATGCTCTGCACTGTATTGCCGGAGTTAAAACGGATGGGACAGGACAATGCAGCGGTGGGCCGGTAAAGCTATAACCTGCGTTTCATTCAGAGACATTTTTGCAGCATAACAATTTCATATAACAGTTGCTCTAAAAAAAATTGCCACCATAAAGGTGGCAATTTTTTAATCCTCTTTCGGAAGTACAATATTCAACAAAATCGCTACCATCGCAGCCGGTACAATACCGGAGCCGCCGAAGATCAGCTGGATAAACTGAGGCGCATTTGCAAGGATTCCTGTGTTGGCGCCCATACCGTAGCCTACACCGAGCGCTACCGATACGATGGAAAGGTTCCGGGCAGTCAGCGGATTCTTTGTGATCAGCTGAATACCGCTGATGACGATAGAAGAAAACATCATAACTGCCGCACCACCCAGTACCGACTGAGGCATGATGGAAACCAGCGCCGCCAGCTTCGGGCAAAGGCCGCACAAGATCAGGAAAATCGCTCCGGTCGCAAGTGCAAAGCGGTTTACTACCTTTGTCATGGCAACCAGTCCAACATTCTGGCTGAAGGAGGTATTCGGCAATACACCAAATAACGCTGCGAAGGAAGAACCAAGACCATCGCACATCACGCCGCCTGCAAGCTCCCGATCTGTTGCTTCCCTGCCAAGTCCGCCTTCCATTACACCGGAAATATCACCGACCGTCTCCACTGCCGTTACAATAAACATGATCAGGACAGGCAAAATCGCACGCAGATCAAACACCGGCTTTACCGGCATCAGCTTCGGAATTTCAAACCAGGAAGCTTCTGCAACCTTATTCCAGTTTAATACCCATGCTTTTGTATATTCCACGCCATCTGCAGTAACACCGGTCGTAGGCAGGACAAATCCCATTACCACTGCAGCAATGTAGCCTGCGATAATACCAAACAGGATTGCAGAAGAGCTTAAAAAGCCCTTTGTCCCATGCTTGAAGACAAGAATCATTGCGAGAACAAAAACAGCCAGAAGCAGGTTTTCCACAGAGCCGAAATCTTTTGCATTATTTCCGCCTCCGAAGGAATTGATGCCTACAGAGATCAGGCTCAGACCAATCGACATAACAACCGTACCGGTTACCACCGCCGGAAAGAATTTTCGAAGGGGCTTTAAAAAAAAGCCCAGCACCGTTTCGAAGAGTCCGCCGATTATGGATGCACCCATGATCGCACCATATGCCAGCACACCGCCGCCCATCGACGCAGCCACACTGTTAAATACCCCGATAAATCCGGAAGAAGTACCCATAATAATCGGAACCTTTCCACCCACCGGTCCGATGGAAAACAGCTGTACCAGCGTTACAATACCGGCTACCAGCATGGCATTCTGCAGCAGGGAAAGCTGCAGCTGTGCAAACTCTCCGCCGGCCAGCCCACATGCACCCGTAATGATCAACAACGGAGTAAGGTTTCCGACAAACATTGCAAGGACATGCTGTAAGCCAAGGGGAATTGCCTGAGAAAGGGGCATTTTCCCATCCATCTGAAATGCTTCCTCAGATAGTTTGAAACTTTTTTTCATTTTTCTCTCTCCTCATTTTGTGATTTATTGTCACAGCCCACACACAAACCTGTTGCGCATGTGGACTGCAGCATTTTCATCCTACTGCGGCATCGACATCAGAATCTTCTCCGGTGTAATCGGAAGTTCCCTGTGCCATACGCCGGTCGCCCGGTAGATCGCATGGGCAATTGCAGGTGCCGGGGTATTGATAACAATTTCCCCGATGGATTTTGCGCCAAAGGGTCCTGTTGGCTCATAGCTGTTTTCAAATTCCACGCGAAGATGCCCCATATCCAGACGGGTCGGAACCTTATACTGTAAAAAGCTGGACTCAATCGGGCGTCCATTTCTGTCATAAGTGATATTTTCAAAAAGGGTATGCCCGATTCCCTGTACGATACCCCCCTCTGTCTGAATACGCGCCAATGCGGGATTGATCGTAATCCCGCAGTCCACTACCGCAACATAATCCAGAATTTTCACTTCTCCGGTATCCTTATCCAGCTCGATTTCCACCATTCCGACCATGTAAGGAGGCGGGGAAACCGGGGAGGAATGGGACGCGGTCGCAACCGCTGCAATATCGTTATTTACCTGGTCTTTGACGCTGATCTCTGCCAGAGAAACGCTTTTCTCCGTGTTGATCTGCTTTACCCGTCCGTTTTCAAACACAACCTCTTCTGTGCTGCAGCCAAGCATTCCCGCCGCGATCCCACAGAGCTGTGTCTTTAGCTTTGCGCAGGCCATCTCCACCGCCTTACCGGTGATATAGGTTGTGGAAGAGGCATAGGAGCCGGAATCATAAGGGGAAGCGTCCGTATCCGCGCCAAATACCGCCACATCATCTACGGAACAGTCCATACATTCCGCAACCATCTGGGCAAGGATCGTATCGCATCCGGTTCCCATATCCGCAGCGCCGATAATCAGGTTAAAGGTGCCGTCATCTGCAAGCTTCACGGTTGCGGAACCGACATCCACATTGGAAATACAGGAGCCCTGCATCGCCATTGCCACGCCTGCCGCGCGCACCTTTCCGTTTCCCATATCCCGAACGGGATATTTTTCATCCCAATGGAACAGCTCCTTACAGCGCGCCATGCATTTGTCCAACGCACAGGCATTCGCGGTTTCGCCATAATAGGCCGGCATTTTCATGCCTTCCCGGAGCATATTCTTTTCCCGGATGATTGTCGGATCGATTCCAAGCTTCTCTGCCAGCTCGTTGACAGAGGTTTCCAGTGCAAAAATACCCTGTGTCGCTCCGTAGCCCCGATAGGCACCTGCTGCCATCGTATTGGTATATACAACATCATAGCCAAACCGGAATGCCTCCAGGCCTCCGGTATAAAGCGGAATCGATTTGTGTCCGCTCAGTCCTACCGTCGTCGGACCATGCTCGCCATAAGCACCGGAGTTGGATAATGTATACAGGTCCAGTCCCCGGATATGTCCGTCCTTATCTGCGCCCAGCCGCACACGCACTTCCATTTCATGCCGGGGAGATCCTGCAATCTGACTCTCCTCCCTCGTAAAAATAAGCTGCGCCGGGCGTCCGGTTTTCAGTGTGACAAATGCGGGATAAACCTCACTTACCGCCGTCTGCTTTGCACCGAATCCGCCGCCGATCCTGGGCTTTTCCACACGGATTTTACTTTTGGGGATTCCCAGCGCCTGGGAAAGGATTCTGCGAACGTGAAATACGATCTGGGTCGAGGAGATCACATGCAGTCTTCCGTATCGATCCAGCTCGGTATAGGTACGGAAGGTCTCCATCATCGCCTGATTAAAGGAACGCATATGGTACGCATGTTCCAGCACCTCATCGCAGTCTGCAAGCACTACATCCACGTCCCCGTCACCACTGATTTCACTGGCAACCAGGTTCCGCTTTGCATCTCCGCCCACCGGAACCTGTGCAAGCCAGTCCTCTTCTGGATGCACTAAAATTTCATTGTCCTTTGCCTGATGGAAATCCAGAACCGGTTCCAGGATCTTATATTTTACTTTGATCAATTTCATTGCCTTTAACGCCGCTTTTTCATTTTCTGCTGCGATAATGGCGACCACGTCCCCGGCAAAACGCACATGCCGGTCCAGAATCAGCCTGTCGTAAGGCGACGGCTCCGGATAGGTCTGTCCCGCTATGGCAAAGCGCTGCTTTGGCACGTCTTCCCAGGTATAAATATCCACGACACCCGGAACCTTTTTGGCAACCGAAACGTTAATTTCCTCCACAATCGCATTTGCGTGCGGGCTTCTTAACAGCTTTAGCGCCAGCGCATCCTTCGGTACGATATCCTCCACATAAACCGGCTTTCCCAAAAGCAGCTGCATAGAATCCTTTTTGCGGACCGGCTGGTTGATCGCATTGTATTTCTTATGTTCCATGAAGCCTCTCCTTTACTTTCTTCTCTGATCCAGAAAATTCCGGATGCCCCGCAGCTGTCCTTCATAGCCGGAGCATCTGCAGAGGTTTCCTGCCAAATAGGCACGAATCTCATCATCCGTCGGATCCGGATTCTCCCGAAGCAGCGCGATCGTATTCATGACAAATCCCGGATTACAGAAGCCGCACTGATCCGCTCCCTGATCGGCAATAAATCCGACAAACTCTGCCGCTTCCTCCTGAAGTCCTTCCAGGGTATAGATTTCATGTCCATCTGCTCTGGCTGCGAGCACAGAACAGGAAAGCACCGGCGTATTATCCATGAGAACGGTGCACAGACCACAGTTTGCTGTCTCACAGCCTCGTTTTACGCTGTAGCATCCATGTTTTCTCAAAAAGTCGATCAAAAGCAGATCCGGTTCGATCTGCTCGGCGATCCTTCTTCCATTCACTTTTATTATGATCTCCATCCCTACACCTCCCCGATTTTGTAAAACAGTCTCTGACTCAGCACTCCGATCAGACGAGTGCGGTAGTCTGCCCCGGCACGGTGGTTATTACCGGTCGGAATCTGCTCTTTTGCCCAGTTTGCAAATGCCTTTACGCTTTCTTCCTTTACACCGCCGGAAAGAAACTTTTCTTCATCGCAAAGAAGCACTGCCCGATGCGGTCTTGCACCGACTGCCAACCGGTATTCTCCCCCGACGCAGGAAGCGGCACAGGCAATCACCGGGAAGTCCGTGCTCTGGTTGCGGACCGCTGCGTAGGCAAAGCGTCCTGCAGTCTTTTTCACGATCAGACGGACTAAAATATCTCTGTCCTGTTTTTTCTCGGCAAACTCTTTTAAAGGAATTCTTCCACCCTGAAATAATTCCACCTCGGTATCCATTGCAAGAAAAACCGTCAAAACATCAGAGAATCCGAATCGTCCCCAGATGCTTCCTCCAACCGTTGCAAGATTGCGGAACTGCACACCTACTATATCCTTTACTGCATCTCTTACTGCACCCTGTGTATAGGCATTCAGCCCGGTATCTGTCTCCAGCTGCCGCAGCGATACCATGGCGCCGATAGAAAATTCCTCTTCCGTTTCTTCTATTTCATTCAGTCCAAGATCACAAAGATCAATTGCTGTCTGAATCATGCGATTCTGCATTTTCGTCCAGAGCATTCCACCGAGAATACAGTTCCCCTTTTTCTGGTTCAGCTCATATGCCTCTTCCAGACTTTTTGCGCGCACATAATTCTGAATTGTAACCATAAAATGTTCTCCCTGAAGCCTTACTGTTCCCATGCACCCTTTTCTATTTTCGTGCAATCCGTGAACAAAAACCAAAAAATCCAATTATATTATAATAAAATCCCTTGCTTTTGAAAAGACGCTTTGCTACAATACCGTTGTATTATTGAAACTACAACGAAAGGTGAACGTAATGAAAAACACTCTGAAAAAGTACCTGTCCCTGTCCCTGGCATGTGCACTGTTGATCTCCATGATCGGCTGCGGCACTGCTTCTGCCCCCGCAGAAACTGTTCCTGCAACAGAATCCGTCACAGAACAGGCTGCCGAGACTGTCACAGAAACCGCTTCTGCCGAAACAGAAGAGACTGCATCCGAAGAAGCCATTGAAGCTGCAGAAACGACTTATCCCGTCACCCTGACCGATCAGGCAGGCCGTGAAGTAACGCTCGAAGCTGAACCTGAGACCATCGTAAGCGGCTATTACATTCCCTCCAGCCTTTTGATCGCTCTTGGTCTGAAGGACAAGATGGTAGGCATCGAAGCAAAGGCTGGCAAGCGTGCGATCTACAAGCTTGCTGCACCTGATCTGATAGAGCTTCCCAGTGTCGGCACCGCAAAGGAATTCGACCTGGAAGGCTGCGCAGCCCTCTCCCCTGATCTGGTTATCCTGCCCTTAAAATTAAAGGACGCAGCAGCGAGCCTGACAGAGCTTGGTATCCCGGTGCTGCTTGTCAATCCGGAAAGCCAGGAGCTTCTGACAGAAATGATCGAGCTGGTATCTACCGCCACCAACACACAGGAACGTGCAAACGAGCTGCTTTCCTATATAGCTTCCCAGAAGTCCATGCTTTCTGATACGTTAGCTGATACAGAGCCCAAAAGCGTATATCTGGCAGGCAATTCTTCCCTGCTTTCCACAGCAGGTCCTGCAATGTACCAGTCCAGCATGATCGAGCTTGCAGGCGGCAAAAATGCAGCGGAAGAAATTACCGATACTTACTGGGCAGAAATCAGCTACGAACAGTTGCTTGCCTGGGATCCTGCCTATATCATCCTCGCTTCCGATGCAGATTACACCGTTGACGACATTTTAAACGATGAAAACTTAAAAGACTGCACCGCTGTAAAAAACGGTCAGGTATATCAGATTCCCGGCGATGTAGAGGCTCTGGACAGCCCGGTTCCCGCAAGCATCCTTGCATCCGTATGGCTTGCCGGCATTCTCCATCCCGAACAGATTCCCGCTGACACTTATACCACGGAAAGCAACACTTATTATGAAACCTTCTATGGAATCTCCAACGAAAACTAAATCGTTCCTTCTCGTCGGGACCGTTATTTTAACGGTCCTGACTTTATGCTCTTTTTTCGTCGGAAAATATCCGCTTACTCTGTCCGGTCTGTTATCCGGGGACGCGATGCAGTGGCGGGTTTTTCTCACCCTGCGCGCAAGCCGCGCTGTGATCGGCGCAATCGGCGGCTTTGTCCTCGGAGTTACCGGCTTTGTCTATCAGACCGTTTTCCGCAATCCCCTCGCTTCCCCCGACATTATCGGCGCATCCTCCGGTGCAAGCGTAGGCGCCGCTTTCGGCATCCTGTTTTTGCCCGGCGCGGTGGCTGTCACCCTATCTGCCTTTGCCGGAGCCATCTGTTGTGTACTCCTTGCACTGACGCTTTCCTCCCTGACCGCCGAAAAAGACGGCAAAAGCATCGTCCTTTCCGGTATCGCCGTGCACAGCCTGGCACAGACCGCGTTAGTCTGTCTGAAGCTCCTCGCCGACCCGGAAAAACAGCTTGCATCCATCGAATACTGGATCATGGGAAGTTTAAACGGCATCAGCCTGTATTCCATCGGCGGAAACATCGCTCTGTGCCTGATCTGTCTGGTTGGGATGTTCCTGTTGTACCGCCAGATCCTCCTGCTCTCTCTGGATGATCAGGAAGGGCGACTGCTCGGCGTAAATGTGACGCAAATTCGCCTGATCGTCCTTTTGATCGCAACCCTTGCCGCCTCCAGCGTTATCAGCATGACCGGGCTGATCAGCTTTATTTCGCTTCTTGCCCCCCACGGAGCGCGCCTGCTCTTTAAAAACAATCGCTTATCCACCATGTTATTCAGTGGCCTGCTCGGCGGATGCCTTTTGACGCTCGGCGATATTTTTGCCCGCAGCATCGCTTCTACCGAACTGCCAGTAAGTATTTTTACCAGTTTGCTCGGCGCGCCGTTCTTAATCTATCTCTGTATCAGGAGGAAACCACTTCAATGAACCTGCTTACTGTAACCAACCTTTCCGCCGGATATGCCGGAAAACAGGTCATAAAAGATATCAGCTTTTTCGTCGCCCCAAAAACGATCGTTGGAATCCTCGGTGCAAATGGGTGCGGTAAAACCACCCTGATCAAAGCGATTGCAAATCTTCTTCCTCATACCGGAAGCTGTCAGTTAGATGACACTTACTTGGAAAACGCTTCTCCAAGGCAGCTTGCTTTACTCTGCGGATACATTCCCCAAAAGAGCGGTATTTCGATCGATTTAACTCTTCTGGATGTCGTTTTAATGGGGTTTAATCCAAAGCTTTCTCTCCTGCAGTCTCCTACGGAGCAGATGAAAAAGGAAGCATTTGACGCCCTCTGCTCGGTAGGTCTTGGGTCCCGCAAAGACGATAACTTCCAGCAGCTAAGCGAAGGGCAAAAGCAGCTCTGCCTGCTGGCGCGCACTTTTGTATTAAAGCGCAGGCTTCTGCTTTTGGATGAACCGGAAAGCGCCCTGGATTTTCGGCTGCGCTATGAAACGATGGGACTTTTGCGAACGTATGTTGCAAAAAACAACGCCGCCGCACTTGTAACGCTGCACGATCCTTCTCTCGCCCTCAATTATTGCGATACGCTTCTGGTGCTTTCCGATTGCGGTCTGTTGGGAGAGCTTCAACCATTTTCTACCCCGATTTCCAAAATGGAACCGCTTCTTTCCTCCATCTATGGTACAATCAGTTTAACGACACTTTCCACCCGCCGCGGCGAGAAACGGCTGATCATGATAAAGGAGGACGATGCCTGTTGAAAGCGGTTACGAGAATTACTTTTTGTGACGACAACGATGAAAAATTTTTTGGGGAAGGTCCCTGCCGTCTGCTGCATGCCATCGAAGAAACCGGCTCTCTTCGTTCCGCCGCCATATCCATGGGACTTGCCTACACCAAGGCGCTCCGCATAATCAAAAATGCCGAAGCCGCTCTCGGCTTTCCACTGACCACACGCTGTGTTGGCGGAAAATCCGGCGGTGGAAGTACACTCACCCCACAGGGAAAGGAATGGCTGACAAAATATGAAACCTATCGGGACGCCTGCGTTCATGCCAACCGCAAGCTGTATTTGGAAATCTTTTCAAACAAGCGGTAAAAAACATCTGATCCTCACCGGAGACAGGGGAAGCGGCAAAACAACACTGCTTTCTGCGCTCTTTCCATGCCCGATGCCGGGGCTTACCTCCTGGGCGGTTTCAAAGCAGGGCGTCTACTTAAAGGACAATTTTTCTTCCAAGACCGTGCAAATCGGCAGATTTAACCCTGACAACACGGGTACCGAAAACCGGATGCTGCCTGTTTTAGACGCATTTTCCAAAACCGGTGTTTCTTTTCTTCGCGCTTGTGCCGACGTTTCTTCTGACTGGATCACCATTGATGAAATCGGATATCTCGAAAGCACCTGTCCCGAATATCAAAACGCCCTCTCTGAGTTGATGGCGTGCAAGCATCTCCTGATGGTCGTCCGCAAGCAAAAGCTTCCTTTCCTGGACAGTCTGCTTGCACATCAGGATGTCTTCGTTCTCGATCTGGATCAGCCCTACGGAAACGCAGGCTGTATTCTCATGGCGTCCGGTCAGGGCAGACGCTTTGGGGAAAACAAGCTGCTGACAGATCTCGCAGGCAAGCCACTGATTCAATGGGCACTCGATGCTTCCGCCGGTCTGTTTGCACACCGCCTGGTTGTGACCGTGCACAAAGAAATCGAACAGCTCTGTCTCTCGCAGGATATCCCGGTTCTTCTGCATCCTTTTCCCGACCGAAATGACATGATCCGCCTTGGAATGGGTGAAATCAGCTCTTTTATCGATCGCTGCGCCTTCCTGCCGTCCGACCAGCCTATGATCCTGCCGGAAACCATCGCTTCCCTGCTGCTTTGCGCAAAAAATCTGCCTGACTTTATCTGGCGCCCCTGCTCTAGCGACACAGTCGGTTCTCCGGTGATCTTTCCGTCCTGCTTTTTTGAGGAATTAAAAAATCTCCCTCCCAAAAAGGGAGGGAACGTGATCGTTTCCAGGTATCCAAATCTCGTCCGGACACTTCCGGTTTCTTATTCGGAAGAATTAAAGGACATCGATACAAAAGAGGAGCTGCTTGCTATTTCACAGTATTTGGAGCAGCAGTCATCAAACCGCTGTTGGCGCTTTGATGACTGTGGGGCTTTCGCCCCTTAAAATACTGTCCAGACTGCTCCGCTTGCAAGTTTACTTGCAGCGGTGCATCTGGACAAGACTTTTGCTTCCTCCTCTCCGCCGGGCAGCAGTCATCAAACCGCTGTTGGCGCTTTGATGACTGTGGGGCTTTCGCCCCTTAAAATACTGTCCAGACTGCTCCGCTTGCAAGTTTACTTGCAGCGGTGCATCTGGACAGTATTTTACCCGGCTCAATGGGAGAGCATATTTTCGATAAAGA
This sequence comes from Gallintestinimicrobium propionicum, assembly GCF_025567525.1. Classification (NCBI taxonomy): domain Bacteria; kingdom Bacillati; phylum Bacillota; class Clostridia; order Lachnospirales; family Lachnospiraceae; genus Gallintestinimicrobium; species Gallintestinimicrobium propionicum. Next base: position 71,689 of record NZ_JAOQJY010000008.1, read on the forward strand.
TTCCGTATCCCCGCGTGGGGTCATTTACAAAGACGTGGGTGACGGCACCGACAATTTTCCCGTTCTGGAGGATCGGGGAACCGCTCATGCCCTGGACGATTCCACCGGTTTTTTCCAGCAGTCTTTCATCTGTTACCTGGATTTCGATTCCGCGGTTGATGTTGTCGTGATCCAGGTGAAGGGCTTTGATTTCGATCGTATAGAGCTGCGGCGCTCCGTCCTCCTCCAGGCAGCTCAGGATCTGTGCTTCTCCTTTTTTTACTTCCTGTTTCAATCCAACCGGCAGTGCTTCGCCCTGTATTTCGTCCGCTTCTTCCTGGCTCAGGGTGCCGAAGATTCCTTCGACAGAATTTATGGAGATCGCGCCGATCCGGTTTTCTTTCTTATAATCGATCACTCCGGTCAGTTCTCCCGGCGTTCCACTAATGCCTTTTCGAATGTTGACGATTTTTGTTTTGTAAAGACTGCCGCTCTGTACCTCCATCAAGTCCGCCGTATCCGTATCGTTGATTCCATGTCCCAGTGCGCCGAAGCCGTTTTTCTCATCCAGATAGGTCATCGTACCCACGCCCTGCGCGTTATCCCGAATCCAGATACCCAGCTTGTATACCCCCTCTGTGTTCTGCTGCGGCGTAACCGTCACATCAAAGGTCTGTCCGTCCCTACAGATCGTCAGACACAGCTCCTTTCCCTCCGACGCTGCTACTTGCTCAGTGAACTGCTTTTTTCCTTCCAATTCTACGCCGTCCACCTTTAAAATGTAATCTCCCGCCCTCAACAGGTATCTTGCCGGTTCCTTTCTGCTATGATCCAATCCTTCAAAATCGCTTTCTGCGATCACTAAAATCCCCTCGGTTTTGATGTAAATTCCCACCGGGACGCCTGCCGGAATCAACCGCTGTCCCTCGACCACATGGACGTCCACCTGTTTAAACGGCACGATTCCAAACAGCTTTACATCCATCGTGTAATCCTGAATCTGACTCGCCTGCACGGTCAGCGGTCTGTTCAAATTGACCGGAATCACGTCTTTCTGCGCCGTCTTTTCGCCGTAAATCGTTCCGCTCACCGGCACATCCAAAAACAACTCCTGCTCTTCTCCGGCGCGAATCCGGATGGAGGAGGGGATTTTCTGCCAGGTCTGGTAAATCCAGCCGCCAGCACCACCAAGCACCGCCATCAAAATCCAGAATGCTAAAATCTTCCGAAGACAAGGCTTTCGTTTCTTTCCAGCTGCATGCGTAGGAAAAACGCTGCTTGGCGCATGAGGCAGCGAAGCTGCACTGTTTTGCATACAGTTTTCCGGATTCCGTTTTTTGACAACGTCTTTTTTCTCCATGCAGCTTCTCCTTTCTGATTTCCTTCCAATAGCCTGTAGAATCCTGCGCCTGCGGCGGGTAACATAAGCGACATCATTTCCCTTCGCCTCCCCGCGGAGCGTTTTTTATCGTATAGATACAAAGTTTCCTGTACGATAAAAAAAGAGAACATCATCTCTGACGTCCTCTTTAGTATGCTCAGTTCTGTTTCTTTTTTTCTGCCAAATCCTTCATTTCTTTTGCATTGGCAAGCACCGATTCTGTCAGCTGCGCCGCTCCGGAAAGCCTTGCAAGCTCTTTCAGGCTGTCTGCCTCGGACAGCTCTGTGATCGTCGTCGCCGTAGAATGGTCGGTTGCATTTTTTTCAATATAAAAATGATGATCCGCCATCGCCGCGATCTGCGGCAGATGCGTGATGCAGATAATCTGGTGCGTTCTGCCTAAAATTCCCAGTTTTTCCGAAACCTTCCAGGCGGTCTTTCCGCTGATTCCGGCATCAATTTCATCAAAAATAAACGTGCCGATCTTTTCCTGCTTCGCCGTAATCGTCTTTAGCGCAAGCATGATTCTGGAGAGCTCGCCGCCGCTTGCAATCGCCGCCAGCGGTTTGACCGGCTCTCCGGGATTAGTCGAAATCAAAAATACAACCTCGTCCTTTCCCTCTGCACCAAAGCTGTCTTTTTGCGTCAGGGAAACCTGAAATTCCACATGCAGAAAGTTCATATCCTGTAATGCGCTTTCCATGTCCTTCTGAAACTCCTGCGCCGCCTTTGTTCGAAGCGCTGTCAGCCTCTGTGCCAGCTGTGCTAACATTTTTTCGTTCTCAGAAAGTTCCCTGCGCCTTTGCTCCAGCCATTCCTCCTGGTGCAGCAGGCGATCCAGCTCCTGATTTTTCTGTTCTGCGTAAGCCAAAACTTCTTCTATGGTGCTGCCGTATTTATCTTTTAGGTGATTGACCGTATTTAAACGATTTTCCGTCTCTGAAAGCTGTTCTTCATCAAATTCGAGATCGGACAGATATTCCGAAACTGCCCGATTAAAATCGTTCAACAGTCCGTCCACATCCGCCAGCAGCTGTACCAGCTGTCCGAGTCCGTCATCACAGGATAATACCTGTGACAGCTCCCGAAGCGCACGCCCGGTCAGCTCCCCGGCTCCGTTTCCTTCTTCCTCTCCGGTCAGTCCGTGTACCAGATTCAACGTCTCTGCAATCTTGCGCCCGTTCACCATCCTACGGTAATCACGTTCCAGCTGCTCGTCCTCACCTGCCTGCAAATTTGCTTCTTCAATTTCATCCCGCTCGAACTCTGCGAGGGAAATTTCCCGTTTACGTGTCTGTTCGTCCAGCTCGTTTTCCGCAATCTCCTGCAGAATCGCGCTGTGCTCACGCCAGCAGGCAGCATACGCTTCTTTTACATGGGGCAGCTCTTTTTCCGCATATGCGTCCAGAATTTCCAGATGTCTCTTCGTCTGCAAGAGAATCTGGCTATCATGTTGTCCGTGAATGTCGATCAAAAGCCCTGCCAGCTCGCGCATCTGGCGGATCGGCACAGTCTCCCCGTTAATCCGGCAGATACTTCGGTTTGGCATGACCCTTCTCTGTAAAATAATCTGATTGTCCTCCGCCGGAAGATCCATCCGGCGAAGTGCCTCCCTCACTTCTTCTGACCCTTCAAAGGTCAGCTCGATCAACGCATATTCCGCACCCGTCCGGATCATATCCCGATCCGCCTTTGCGCCAAGCGCCAGCGCCACCGAGCCAAGAATGACGGATTTTCCGGCGCCCGTCTCGCCCGTCAGAATGTTCAGTCCCGGCTGAAAGAACACTTCCGTCTCTTCAATCAGCGCCAGGTTCCTGACATGCAGACTCACTAACATTGTTTGGCTCAATCTTGTACTCCCTTTACTGTTTCATCAGTTCCCGGATTTTTCCCATCAGAATCCGGGTATCCTCTACGGAACGAACTGCAATCATAATCGTATCATCGCCTGCGATACAGCCGACCACTTCCCCGAAATGAATGGCATCCAGCGCAGCCGCCACTGCCATCGCCATTCCGGAAACCGTCCGCATGACCAAAATATTCTGCGCCATATCCATCGATACAAAGGCGTCCCTCAGCACGCGGATATACTTGTCCGACAGCAGCTCATTTTCTTTTTTCAGAATCACATATTTCTGCCGCCCATTTCCGGTCGGAAGCTTGGAAAGGTTCATCTGACGGATATCGCGGGAAATTGTCGCCTGCGTCACCGTAAATCCGGCTTCTTTTAATTTTTCCGCAAGCTCTTCCTGGGTTTCGATCTCATAGCGTGATACCAGCTCTGCAATTTTCTGATGTCTGTTTTGTTTCATTCCTGTTTTCTCCCCTTACAGACGGTTAATCGCTCATCTTCCGATGCAGCACGTCCAAAAAACCGGCTTCACTGATTTTGATAATCGAAGTCGTCTTGATGCTTTTGGTTACTCGCACCTCGTCAAGCGGAGCCAGCTCCACGTTTCTCGCCCCATCAAAGCATGCCTCAATCCCGGTCTCTTCCCGCCCCGCCTTGCCGATAATCCGGATAATAATCTCATCGTCCGCCCGCAGGACGATGCTTCTCGTCTGCAGGGTATGCGGACAAACCGGCGTCAGCAGAATCATCTGAGCGCCCGGCTCTACCAGAGGACCGCCTGCCGACATGTTATACCCGGTTGAACCAGTCGGCGTCGCAATGATAATGCCGTCCGCATGATATTCCTTTAACAATTTTCCATTTACATAGATCTGAAAATACAACATTCGCAGATGGCCGCAGCGCGTGATCGTGATATCATTTAGTGCACTGTTTTCCTCTTCCATCCTACCCTGCCGGTAAATCTGTCCGCACAGCATCATTCGGTCTTCTACCTGATAGCTGCCCGCCACCAGCCGGTCTATTGCATCTTCCATTCCACTTTTTTCTACTTCTGTCAAATAGCCGAGGGTTCCCAGATTGATCCCGAGCATCGGAATCTGGCTATCCGCCGTATCCCGCGCCGCCCGCAGCATCGTCCCGTCCCCGCCCAGTACCAAAATCGCATCTGTCCGGTCTCCCTCCCTCAGAAGAATCCGCTTCCATTCCTCTTTCGGAATTTCGTCCGCATAAACACTGCATGACGCCTGCCGCAGCTTCAACAGCTCCTGCACTCGTCGGGTGATCTCCAGATCCGGATCTTTCGGGCGGTTCGTAATGATAATAAAATGTTTCATAATTCTTTCCCCTGCCCGGATTTTTATTCTTTGAGCGTCTCGTGTGCCTGCTCTACGATCCTCGCAATCAGCTGGCGATTTTCTTCTGTTTCGGAAATACCGCCTTTAGCAGCCTGTGTCTCTTCCAGTGCAGCCTCTGCCGCCTGTTCGCTTTCATAGGCTTCCGGCTGCTCTTCTTTCTGTATAAAAATCAGATATTCAATATTTCCCTCAGGTCCCTTGATCGGCGACCAGGTCAACCCCAACACGGAAAAATGTAAAAGCGCCGCAAAATCCATAACCTTTGCAATGACCTCGCGATGCACTGCCGGATCGCGGACAACACCCTTTTTCCCGACCTTTTCCCGACCTGCCTCGAACTGTGGTTTGATCAGACAAACCATCTGTCCGCCGCATTTTAAAAGTCTCCATGCCGGAAGCAGGATTTTCGTCAGGGAAATAAAGGAAACATCCACCGATGCAAAATCGAGGTCATCCGCAATCTGATCCCTCGTCAGATACCGGAAATTCGTCTTTTCCATGCAGACAACGCGCTCGTCCTGCCGCAGCTTCCACGCGAGCTGACCGTGTCCGACATCGACGGAATAAACCTTTTTCGCCCCGTTCTGCAGCATGCAGTCCGTAAAGCCCCCGGTCGAAGAACCGATATCCATACAGATATCACCCTCCAGTGTGATCGGGAAGCACGCCATCGCCTTTTCCAGCTTCAGACCGCCGCGGCTCACATAACGCAGCGAGCTTCCCTTTACCGTGATCGTCACCTTCGATTCATCGAACATGGCTCCCGCCTTGTCCTCTCTCTGTCCCTGGACAAAGACCTCTCCCGCCATAATCACAGCCTTGGCTTTTTCTCTTGATTCTGCAAGTCCCTGCTTCACTAACAGGACATCCAAGCGTTCCTTCATTTTGCTTCCAGTTCCTTTTCTATCTTTTCCAGGACAGCGGATGTACTGATTCCGATCTCCTGTTTCAAAATATCTACATTGCCGTGCTCTACATATTCGTCCGGAATCGTAATCGGCAGTACCTCGATCGGCAGCTTTTCCTGCTCCACGAGCGTAATTACCTTTTCAGACAGACCGCCACTCGCCACATTTTCTTCCATCGGCACGATCAGGTCGTGGTTCTTTGCAAGGTATCGAACCATATTCTCATCGATGGGCTTGACAAATCTTGCGTTGACAACTGTACAGGAAATGCCTTTTTCTTTCAATGCTTCCCGCACCTCTACCGCAGTCTTTACCATGCTGCCGACTGCAAACAGAGCAATCTTTTCTTCTTCGAACAGCATCTCACTCTTGCCCATTTCAACGTCCGCACGCTTGTCCGCCAGCCCGTCATACGCCTCACCGCGGGGATACCGGATTGCGATCGGCCCTTTGAAATCATAGGCAAACTTCATCATATCGGAAAGTTCCCATTTGTTTTTGGGCGCCATGATGTGCATATTCGGGATGGACGATAAAAACGACAGATCAAAAATGCCCTGATGGGTCTCACCGTCGCTTCCGACCAGCCCCGCCCGGTCAATCGCAAAGATTACCGGAACATTCTGCAGACAGACATCGTGTAAAATCTGGTCGTAGGCACGCTGCAAAAACGAAGAATAAATCGCCACAACCGGATGCAGTCCGCCAACCGCCAGACCTGCTGCAAAGGTCACTGCATGCTCTTCCGCAATGCCAACGTCAAAAAAACGTTCGGGGTATGCCTTACGGAAACGCTTTAATCCGGTTCCGTCCGGCATCGCCGCCGTAATCGCCACCACATCGGGATGGCGCGCCGCAAGCTTTACCATGACGGTAGAAAAAATATCTGTATAGTTGGCTTTTGTTTTTTTCTTTACCGGAACACCGGTTGCCACATCGAAGGGCTCTGCCCCATGGAATCTCGCCGGATGCTTCTCTGCCGGAGCATAGCCCTTGCCCTTCTGGGTCAGAACATGGATCAGGACGCAGTTTTTGCGCCGCTTCGCCTCGCGGATGACCCGAACCAGTCCGTTGACATCGTGTCCATCCACAGGCCCTAAATAGGTGATCCCCATATCCTCAAACCACATACCCGGAATCACCAGCTGTTTTAAGCTGTTTTTGGCGCGGCGCACACCGGTCACAACGCCGTCTCCGTAACGCGTGTTGCGCAGTGCGTCGTAAATGTTGTCCTTGATGTCCAAATAGGCGTTCGAAGTACGGATGTTATTCAGATATTTGGAAACACCGCCCACATTTTCGGAAATAGACATGTTGTTATCATTTAAAATAATGATAAAGTTCGTCTCCATCCTCGCCGCATTGTTCAGCGCTTCGTATGCCATTCCACCTGTCAGCGCACCGTCTCCGATCACGGAAACAACGGTATTGGTTTTACCCTGAATATCTCTTGCGCGCACAAGTCCCAGTCCGGCAGAAATCGAAGTGGAGGAATGTCCCGTATCAAAGCTGTCGCAGTCGCTCTCTTTGCGTTTCGGAAATCCGCTCATTCCGCCGTATTTGCGCAAATGGTCGAAGCCCTCACGTCTGCCGGTCAGCAGCTTATGGGTGTAGGACTGATGCCCGACGTCCCATACGATCTTATCTTCCGGCAGATTCAGCGCGATATGCATCGCCATCGTCAGCTCGACAGCTCCCAGATTCGAGCCGAGATGCCCGCCAGTTACACTGATCTTCTCAATCAGGAACTGACGGATTTCCTCTGCAAGAAGCGGATAATCCTTTGGATTTATTTTTTTGATATCATTTGTCTGCTGTATCTGTTCCAGAAGCATAAGCAGCCCCCTCTTTATTTTTCTCTTGTAATCAGTGCACGAACCAGATCTTCCAGAAATTCATTTCGCCGGTCAAAGGAAGAAAGAATCTTCAGTGCTTCTTCCGACAGCGCTTCCACATCTTTTTTCGACTGTTCCAGTCCGTTTAACCGCACATAGGTTACCTTATGATTCTTTTCATCGCTTCCAACCGGTTTGCCAAGCACCTCCAGAGAACTGGTCACATCTAAAATATCGTCCTGAATCTGGAATGCGATGCCGATATTTTCCGCCGCCTGCTCCAGCTTCTTTACCGCCTCGTCCGGTGCTCCTGCCAGAACGGCTCCGATCATCAGCGCCGCTTCAATCAGCGCTGCCGTTTTATTTTTGTGGATGTACCAGAGCAGCTCTTTCGTCACATGATCTGCCGGCAGCTCTTCTGCACAGATGTCCGCGCACTGTCCGCCGATCATACCATAGATGCCCGCTTTGTTGGCGAGAATCTGCAGTGCCTTTGCGACAGCAGCGTACCGGGCTGCGATGTCTGCTGCTTCCCCGATCATGGAAAACGCTTCTGCTGCCGTCTCGAACGCTTTATTTAACAGCGCATCCCCGGCCAGCACCGCCATGCCCTCGCCATATACATTCCAGGTTGTCTTGCGTCCCCGGCGGTATTCGTCATTATCCATCGCAGGCAGGTCGTCGTGTACCAGGGAATAGTTGTGAATCATTTCCAACGCCGCCATAAAAGGCTCCACAATTGCAGAGTTCCCGCCAAACAGCCGGAAGCTCTCTTCCATCAGAATCGGGCGCAGACGTTTTCCACCCGCCAGGACGCTATAATTCATCGACTCGATGACTTTTTTCTGATATCCTTTTTCTTCTGGCAGATATTTTGTTAAAACGTCTTCTGCATGAACTGTTTTCTCCGCAAGCGTTTCTTTAAAATTCATCCAGTTTTCCCTCCCCGTTTAAGACGAGAACCTTTTTCTCCACTTTATCAATGCTTTCATTACAGTATTTCAAAAGCTCCATTCCCTTCTGGTATACGGTAAAGGACTCCTCCAGAGAGATATTTTCATCCTCCAGCGCCCTTGTCACCTCTTCCAGACGTAAGAATGCTTCTTCCAGCGTCAGCTCTTTTTCGGCTGTTTCCATTCTTCTTTCTCCTTCACCTGTGCAACAATCCGTCCGTTTTTGACATGGATCGTCACCAGCTCTCCGACCTGTATCCGATTGACGTCGGTTACCGTCCGCCCTTCTGCGTCCGCCACATGGGAAAATCCCTGACTGAGCTTTTCCAGTGGCGACAGGCCTTTTAATTTCTCCGCATATAAGGATACCTGATACCTGCGTTCCCGAAGCTTTTCCTGCATCTGCCGTTCCAGCTTTTCTTCCAGGGAAACCAGATAGCTTCGCTTCTCCCGGATCTGTCCTGCCGGGCTTAAATGAGAAAGGCGGATCTGGTCGTTCGACAGGCGCATCCTCGCAGATGCGATCTGCTGTTTCATCCGTCTGGTATAGCGCAGTGCAAGCTCATCCAGCTGCGTCTGCATCAGCGAATAATCGTAAACTGCAAGCTCTGCACCTGCAGACGGCGTCGGCGCACGCAGATCTGCAACAAAATCGGCGATTGTCGTATCCGTTTCATGACCGACTGCGGAAATAATCGGAACGCTGCAGTCAAAAATCGCCTGTGCGACAATCTCTTCATTAAATGCCCAGAGGTCTTCAATGGAACCGCCGCCGCGCCCGACAATCATCACATCAACCTTGCAGCGTTCCAGCGCCCGTATTCCGTTGACAATGCTCGCAGGCGCCTGCTCTCCCTGCACGATCGCAGGATACAGGATAATCTGCACATATGGATTGCGTCGCGTCGCAATATTGATAATATCGCGCACTGCAGCTCCAGTCGGTGCAGTCACAACGCCGAGCGTCCGGATAAAACGAGGAATTGGCTGTTTATACTCCGGTGCAAACAGCCCCTGCTCCGCCAGCTCCCGCTTGAGCTGTTCAAAACGCTCATACAGCTGTCCTGCCCCGTCGAGCGTAATCGACTTTGCGTACAGCTGATATCTGCCGTCCCGTTCAAACACGTCGATCGTCCCTCCGACGACGACCTGCTGTCCTTCCTGCATATGAAATTTCAGTCCGCTCCGGTTGCCGGCAAACATAACACAGGCAATTGCGCCCTTTCCATCCTTCAGGGTAAAATAAATATGCCCTGAAGAATGGTATTTACAATTGCTCACTTCGCCTTTGACCAGAATGGACTGGAGTAAAAAATCCTGGGTAAACATATTTTTGATATATCCGTTTACCTGGGCTACTGTATAGACATTTTTCATGCAAATTTCGCCAGAATACCGTTTACAAATCCGGAGGAACCTTCCTGTCCGAATTTCTTTGCAAGCTCTACTGCTTCGTTGATTGCGACACCGGTCGGAACCGTCTCGTCAAACCGAATCTCATAAACCGCAAGGCGGATGATCGTCAGTTCCACCTTTCCCATACGCTGGGTATCCCAGCCTATCGCCGTTTCATTGATCAGCTTATCAATCTCCGGCAGTTTCTCTGCAATTTTTTCATATTTAGAACGGATATAGGCAGCATCCTTTTCGGAAATCTCGGTATCTCCATCTTCCAGGAAAAGGGTACACTGCTCCGGCATATCGTCCTTCTGATTAAACTCTACCCGAAACAGCAGCATAAAAATCTGTTCTCTCAGCTCTCTTCTGTTCATCTGTTCTCCCATCCGGCTTTCTGTATCAGTGTTTTCCGGCACTCATATTCACGCCTGCAATACGGATATTAACATCCGTTACAGTCAGACCAGTCATATTTTCAATTGCATTCTTAACACGTTCCTGTACCTTCTGGCTGGTAGCCGGAATGTTGTATCCATACTCCATCAGTACAGCCAGCTCAGCTCTTACCTGATGGTTGAATACCTCTACCTTTACGCCCTTTGTCAGACCTTTTACGCCAACCTTGCTCATCAGCTCGTTGGTAATATTGCCTGCCATGGAAGAAACACCTTCTACTTCCGTAGCGGCCAAAGATGCGATAATTGCAACAACTTCATCAGCAATCTGAACAGTGCCGATGTTTTCATCCTCCTGCAGTACATAGGTATTTTTAACGGTTTCTTTTCCCATAATGGCGCCTCCTTTACTCTCACATCTCATTATAACAAAATCCTTCTGGTTTGGCTAGACTTCGTTTCCTGTACAGGCACGAAATCTGTCCGGTATCCGTCACGAGACCTCTGTAAACCAGAAATAAAACGTCCTTTCTCTGTCGGAATCAAGGTACGCTGCCGTTGTTTCCGACTCCGGCAGATATGCGAAGATCCCCTGTTCCTCAATTAACAGCCGGTACACTTCCTGATAAACGGTATCGTCCGCACACTGAAAACAAACCATCGGCGCGCCCTTTTGCGCTGCGCGTGCAAAGATTTCGTCGATTTTTTCTTTGTCCGCACTCTGCAGATACAGTCCCTCATGGCGGTAATACTGATCCTGCACCGCATTACAGACCGGAAGCAGCTGGTTGTCATCCATCGAATGCGTCCGTTCGATCTCCTGTGTCGTCACGCAAAAATAATCGTAGTTGACCGTTTCCGTCAGCGCTGGCGTTTCTTCCCCTTCTTCTCTCTGATAGGAAGCGTCTCCCCAGGTCGGATCGATGTAATACCAGTCCCCGTCGAGAAAAACGATATTCCAGGCATGTCCTTCCCCGTTCACTTCTCCGGTAACGAGCATCGCAGGAATCCCTGCAAGCTGGCACAGATACTGAAATGTCTTGGCATAGCCCTGGCAGACGGAACGCTGGTTTAACAAAACGGAGCAGATATTTTGGCTGTCCGCACTGCCCTGCTCGTATTCCGTGCGCAAAATCAGTTCATCGTAAATATATTTCGCCTTTTCAAAATCGTCCGTCCCATCCGGCAGCCCTTCCAGCCAGAGCGCTGCAGCCGCTTCCAGCTGTGCCCGGCGCGAAAGAACTTCGTCTGATTCCAGCGTCCAGGTTCCGGTAAACGTGATCCTGCGAAGTTCTGTTCCAAGCCGATAAGTCGTCACCTCATAGCCGTCCGCATAAAAAATTTCCGGGTGATCCGCCATCACATACCGGAACACGCGCTCTACCATTTCCGGATCCTTTACAGAAAGCTCCGTTTCTTCCTGATAGCTTATAAGGCTGTTTAAAATCTCCCGGTACAGCTGTTCTTCGTCTCCGGACAGCTGCGAATACCCGTAGGAAAAGGCTGCATCGGACTGTGCCGACAGGTCCTTTTCGCCAAACGGAGCGCCGTCGGCAGTGTTCGTCCAGCCGGACTGCGGTTCGCTGCCTTCGTCTTCCCGGAACAGGTCTGATTCCAGTCGATCTGCCGTATCCGTTTCTGCTTCCTCCAGCCAGTCTTGTCCAATCGTCAAGTCTTTGGACGCATCCCATTCGTTGTCGCAGCCTGCAAGGCACAGCAGCAGAGCTGTGAATATGACACTGCAGAACCTGTAGGCGTTTCGTACAACGCGAATTTTAAAAGAAGCTTTCTGTTCAAAGGCAGCGATTTCTTTTCCATCCGTATTTGCTCCGCCTGCAAGGATTTTTTCCATAGGCATCTCCCGGTCTGTTTAGTTTTTCCCGAATTCGGAAAGTTCCAGTCCCTTATTTCTGTCAAGCACCATGCCGACGCTCCAGGAATTGACAAACAGGAGCAGCGGATTGCCCTTCATATCCTTGATCTTCTTCATATCGGAGGTGCCGACTAACTTCGTCAAATCGACCTCTTCTTTATTTGCAATCCAGCGGATATGCTCATAAGGAAGCGGCTCAAGACGAATTTCAACATTATATTCGCTTTCCAGACGGAATTTTAAAACGTCAAACTGCAGGACGCCGACAACACCGACGATGATCTCTTCCATACCGGTATTGAACTCCTGGAAGATCTGGATTGCGCCCTCCTGCGCGATCTGCGTAATACCCTTGACGAACTGCTTCCGCTTCATGGTATCGACCTGGCGTACTCTTGCAAAATGCTCCGGCGCGAAGGTCGGGATCCCTTCATATGCGAACTGCTCTTTCGGCATACAGAGCGTATCGCCGATGGAGAAAATGCCCGGATCGAATACGCCGATGATATCTCCGGCATAGGCTTCCGACAGGATTTTGCGGTCGTTTGCCATGATCTGCTGCGGCTGGGAAAGTCTCATAACTCTCTGGCTCTGGACATGCTTGACGTCCATATCCGCCTCAAATTTGCCGGAACAGATTCTCATAAATGCGATTCTGTCACGGTGCGCTTTGTTCATGTTCGCCTGAATCTTGAACACGAACGCGCTGAAGTCATGCTCTACAGGGTCAATCAGTCCGATGTCCGCGCGGCGCGGCAGAGGCGTCGTCGTCATCTGTAAAAAGTGCTGTAAAAAGTCCTCCACGCCGAAGTTGGTCAGCGCTGAACCGAAAAATACAGGGGTCAGTTCGCCTGCCTGTACCTGCTCCAGATCAAATTCTGCACTCGCACCGTCCAAAAGCTCGATTTCTTCCAGAAGCTTTTCCTTTAAGTTCTCGCCGACAAAGCCTGTCAGCTTGTCCAGCTCGCTAAGCGGAATCTCGGTTGCTTCGCCTTCCTTGGTTCCCTTTTCGGTATCGGAATAGGTGATCACACAGCGCTTTTCTCTGTCGTAGACTCCCTTAAAGCTCTTGCCGGAACCGATCGGCCAGTTCATCGGACAGGTTGCGATGCCCAGCTCCTTTTCGATATCGTCCAACAAGTCAAACGTATCGTTCGCGTCGCGATCCATCTTATTGATAAAGGTAAAAATCGGGATCTTGCGCATAACACAGACCTTGAACAGCTTTCGGGTCTGCGCCTCTACGCCCTTGCTCGCGTCGATGACCATGACTGCGGAATCCGCCGCCATCAGGGTACGGTATGTGTCCTCTGAGAAGTCCTGGTGTCCCGGCGTATCCAGAATGTTGATACAAAAGCCATCGTATTCAAACTGCAGGACGGAAGAGGTTACGGAAATACCTCTCTGCTTTTCGATCTCCATCCAGTCGGAAACTGCGTGTCTGGCTGTCGCCTTACCTTTCACGGAACCAGCCAGGTTGATCGCTCCGCCGTACAGCAGGAATTTCTCTGTCAAAGTAGTCTTTCCGGCATCCGGGTGAGAGATAATTGCAAATGTTCTTCTTCTGTTGATTTCTTCTTTCAGATTGCCCAACGTATTTCTCCTCGTCTTTCTATCAGGAAACATCCGGACCGTCTGCCGGATGCCTCCTGTCTTCATAATCCAAACCAGCCGCCTCCATTCTTCCATGCAGGCAGCCGCATATCTGCACAATTAGAATCAGTGTATCATATTTTCTTCTGTTTGGCACGCATTTCTTTTGGGGATTCGAAACAGCCGTAACAACGCTGCTTTTTCTGCCTGGGACAACGCGTTCTGCTCCTCTCTACCGGGAGAGTGGATTGATGACGATATTCTGCGCGGCGATTCCGGTCTTGCGCGCCACGATGTCCTCGATCTGCGCACACTGCGCGTCCGACAGCACGGACATGCCGACCACAACATCTGCCGATTCATCCGTAATCGTCACGACAGCGTCCGCATAGCCCCTTGTCTCCAGCAAAATTTCTGCCGCCGTCTCCCGCTCTGTCAGATCAGTCAGCGCGATCATTTCATCGACCGCTTCCTGCTTCTGATTCTCTGCGATGTTGGCGTTATTGATGATCTCTAAAAGCGTCTCTTTATTTTTGGCGCGCGTCTGTTCTTTTAAAAGCCGCGCCCCGGAAAGGCTGCTGACAGAGCCAGAGTTGGTATAGACTGCTTCGCCCGGAATCTCTCCCTCCTGCACCTCGGCATCCAGCGCCTCTTCCGCAGAATCTGCTGCGTCATCCGTCAGCGCTGCAACATCCTGATCGCTGATCGTCTGCATATTTTCATTCAGAAAATTCTCCGCCGCCACATCCTCCGTATCCGAATCCAGGCTTGCGATGTCCCCTTTTCCATCTTCATCCGAAAGCTCCAACAATGCTTCCATGTCCGATTCCTGCCCGGCAGACGCCCCGACGTCCGCCAGCTCTTCTTCCCCAACCTTTGTCCCTGCAAAATTCAGATACCCAGCCACCGCTATCATAATAGCAAGCGCTGTAATCATGACCTGATTGCGTTTGAACATGTTTTTCAATTTCTGCTCCCTTCCGCATTGCTCTTTGTTTTGATCCGGCACGCCTCCGGTATGCATTACAGCAGGCTTACCGGGTGTCCGCCATCTTTGCTACTTTTATTTTATGAGGCTCTATATCAAATAATGCCTCAATGACTTCGGTAATGTTCTTCTTCAAAACGGGGGAATCCCCACCCTGTGCAAGCACCGTCACGCCCTCCACCTTTGCAGAAAGCGTATGGGTCACATACGGTGTTTTACTGCCGTCCCTGCCGGTCTGATAGACCGTGTTTTCCTGACGCGAGGACTCGGAAATCACCCGGCTCGTGCCGCCTGCGTCGTTCTCACTCGTCTGCGAATTCGTGACAGACGGCGTCTCCTTTTCTATGACCTGTTCTTCTGTGGAAGCGTATGTGATCAGTACCTCCACCCTGCCTGCACCCTCCATCCGGGATAAAAACTGAGCGAGCTTTTCTTCCATCGCTTCCTGTTGTGCACTGTTGCTTTCTGAATCCATTGTAACCGTCTGGGTGTCCAATTGAACGGACTTGCTTTCGTCCGTCTTATTTTTTTCTTTTCCGGTCGGAATCGCGACCACCATCAAAAGAACACCTGACAGCGCCAGTACGATCATATTTTCTTTTGTCATCTTTTTTCGACACCAGGAAAACAGCTTATTCAACTTCTACCACCTCCAGCTGGGTCTGACCGATTCCAATCACAGCGGCAAACCGCTCCTTTAAATCCTCCCGCGCAGTGCCTTTTAAAGCTTCCCCATCCGCCAGGACAAACTGTTCCTGCCGGGCTTTGGTGCTCTCGACCGGTCTGACCGGCTCGACCGATATGCCGGAGTCCTGCCCTGCCCCTTCTTCACTGCTCTGACCGGGCGCACCCACCGCCTGCCCTCCCCCTTCTGCGTGCTTTTGCCCGGAAACGCTGATAAAAACCGTCCCATCCTCCAGCAGCCGCACTCCTTTTACTCTGACGCCTGCCGCCTCCGCCTCCTTTTGCACACGCGCCTCGATCGAATCTGCCATATTATTACGAAACAATCCCGTTTCCTGTTCCTCCAGCTTCTCCAGATGCTGCGAAAACATCTCATTTTCCGTCTCCAGCAAAGCAACCCTCTCCCCGAATTCTCCCGGAAGGTCTGCGTCTGCGACGGACAGGATCGGCACAAGCAGCATCGAAAGCACTGCCATCGATAAAATCACATTTTCATATGGAAGATATCTTTTGCCGGGAAGCAGATGACGAACCAACTGTGTCGTCAGAATAAACAGGGTTGCCTCTTTTAATACCTGCAGCAGATTTTCCATGCTCTTCCTTTCTACAGCCTTCCTGCAAGGCAGCTCACAATCGCAGCCAGTATCCAGACGCATGCTGCGCCGGTGCCCGCCAGCTTCAGCGAAGAAAACACCACATCCGCCGTTTTTGTCATACAGGCGGTCAGACGTTTATCCGCCACAAGTCCGACAAACGCCCCGGCGAGCTTTAGCACCACACCGTATGCCGCGATTTTCAAAAGCGGGACGACGAGCAGGACAGCGAGCAAAATTCCGACGAACATGCCGAGGCTGTTTTTAACCAGAACCGCAGAACCTAAAAGCACCTGCGCCGTTCCTTCTGCCAGATCACCAAGACCTGGAATTGCAGCAATCGCCTTTTGCGCAGCCGTCCGCTTCCAGGCATCCAGCGCTGGTGCCACCATCGATTGCAGCACGCCAAGACCGGTCACCGTTCCGAGGCAAAACTTCAAAATCCAGGACAAGGATTTTTCCACCAGCTCCATCATCGCACTCAGTCGCCCCTCCTCCCATACGCCGGACAGCACGACCAGCAGCATCCAGAGCGGAAGCAGCAGCAGGCAGAACCCGGAAAGGAACCGTTCTATCAGAAAAATGAACCCCAGCGTAAGCTCATAATACCCTGCCGCCGTCACACTGCCCGCTGCAGGTCCCAACGAAAGACAAAGCGCCGGCAGGGTCAGGTGCGAAAACTGCTTCAGCGTTTCCAGCGTGCTGCCGGTAATCCGGTACACCGTCGAAAATACCTTTAACAGTACGGTCAACACCAACAAAAAAAACATATCATGGGCGATCTGCGCCACCTGCTGATTTTCAAAGCTTCCCATCAGGCAGGAGACCAGCACCGACAGGATGCCGAGCAGCAATAAAACCGATAAAATCTGCCGCATCCCGGAAAACTCCTGTCCCACGCTGCCTGTGATCTGCCGCCCCAAAAGCTGCAGTGCCTCCTTTCCATTTCCGGACAGAATATCTGAAAAAAGCTGCTCCAGACTAAAATCTGCCAAAAACGCAGAAGAAAAGCACCGGTTTAACTGCTCCATCAGCTCTGTGAGATTCAACTGTTCCAGATAATGCTCTGTATTCCCAGGTTCCACCCCTTACCCTCCTGCAAATCCTGCAATCGTTTCCGCCAGTGCAAGGAAAATCGGCATTCCGGCAAACAGAATAGCGATTTTTCCAAACAGCTCCACCTGGGATGCGACCGCACTGTAACCGCTGTCTTTACAGATTCCGGAAACCAGCTCGCTGATCCACGTAATTCCGACCACCTTAAACAGAAGTGTCAGATAACTTTGCCCACCGGAAAGCTGCTGCCATAATCCCATCAACTGTTTTTTTGCCTGTCCCATATAGGAAAGGGTGCAGGAAAATACCACAACCGCCAATGCTGCACCCAGATAGATGCCATATTCCTGTTTTCCACCTTTAAACTGCAGTGCAAGAAGCACTCCCATCAGAGCGAACGCGCACACTTTCACCAGCTCCATCTGCATCCCTCCCTTTCTTTCAGAAATTCATAAGGAAAATAACGTCTGAATCGTCGAAAACAGATCGAAAATATAGGGTACAATCCAGCTTAGCACCAGAATCAGCGCCGCCAGGGAAAGCAAAAATGCGTGTTCTTCCCGGCCGCTGTGCTTGAGCACCTGGCTTAAAATTGTCACTAAAATCCCCACCGCCGCTATTTTAAAGATCAGTCCAACTTCCATCTAGTCCCTGCACCCCTTCTTTCAGATGATCTGTTTTTACCAAAAAAGCACAACCACGAGCGCTCCAGCTGCCAGGCTGACAGACAACACCATCCTTTTTTCTGACGCTGCCTTTTCAAAAACAGATTCCGCCCGGCTTTTGAATTCGCCGGACAGCCTGAGCATCCACTGTCTTTGTCGTTCCCGGTCTGGAAAGCCCTGCTCCTTTGCAAAGGAAAGCAGCTTTTCAGCTTCTTCCCTCGAGAGCACCGTCTGAGCTGCCCATGCACCGAGTTCTGCGTTCCACACTACTTCCAATGGCTCGCTGCGCTCCTGCTCCAGGCGGTCTGCACAGTGAAGGAGTGCCTCTGCAAGCGCTGACGCTTCTTCTTTTCCGAAACTATCGTTTTCTGCGTCCTTTGCCAGCCAGACTGACATTTGGGAAAATACGTCCGGCAGGCGCTCTGCGCTGTAGCCAATTTCCTCCGCCATCCGCAAAAACAGCTCCGCCAGCAAAAAGAGCGTTCCTGCATGTCTGCTTTTTTCCCGGCAAAAGGCGATCCCGCTCCCGAAGCTCCCGGCAAGCGTCAGGCAGATGCCGATCAGGCGCAGCATGCCAGACCGGACGCCAGCAGCTGTCCGTCTCCGTCCCGTACCTGCTCGACGAAAAAGGTGCCGTCGCAGTGTTTTAACACCAGATACCTTTGAAACGCGCCAGCCTGCAAAAGCGGCTGTAAAAACCGTTTCCGGCTCAGCTCTTCATACGAACCTCCATGAACCGTAGCGAGCACGCTGCACCCGCATTTGAGCACCTGCTCCAGCGCAGTGGTATCCTCCCGGTCTCCCAGCTCATCCACCGCCACAACATCCGGCGCCATGGAACGCAGCAGCATCAGCATTCCGGCAGCTTTTAGACACCCGTCTAAAATATCTGTCCGCATTCCAAGATCATTGACCGCAATCCCATCACAGCAGCCTGCAAGCTCCGACCGCTCATCCACAACGCCGACTGTCATTCCACCAGCCAGCCTGTTACCATCGGAAACCATCCGGATGATGTCCCGAAGAAGCGTCGTTTTTCCACAGCCCGGAGGAGAAATCAACAACGTACTGCATAGCTTTTTTTCTTCATATAAATAGGGCAGCACCGCGCCCGCGATTCCTTTCGCTTCATGGGCGACGCGGATGTTCAGACTGGAAATGCAGCGGATATTTTTGACGCTGCCGTCCGTTCCCATTAAGACCTCCCCGGCGACGCCGACCCGGCAGCCAAACGCCGTGCTGATAAACCCCTTTCCCAGTTCCTCTTCATACGCATACATGGAATACCGGCAGATGTGCTGAATGATCTGCAAAATCTCCTTCCGGCTGGCGATCCACTGCAGCGTAGGCTGCAGTGTCTTTTGCAAACTGCCGTCCTCCGTTGCGAACCATTCCTCGCCGTCTATGTAAAACAAAACCGGACGTCCGATGCGGAAGCGGATTTCCTGCAGGCCACAGGTGTAGCGCTGGCGGCTGTGTGACGCGCCGCCGATACTGAGCGGTTGCCTGTCCGGCACACCCCTGCCTCCGGCGCTCTCCAGTGCCGTGCGGACCTTCTGCCGGTATGGCTCCGGGAACAGCTGCAGCACTGCAAAACAGTCACGCGGCTCTTTCCTGATCTCTGTCTGATTCATACGCATCCCTCCCAAATTTTTCCATCGGTTTCTGAGTACCGTTCTTTTCCAAAAGAACAAACAGCTCATGGGCCAGCAGCGGAAAACAGGAAAGCCCCGCCAGATACAGCCATTCCCCTACAGAGAGTCTGCCCGTTGAGAACACCCCGGTCAGAAACGGCAGCTCTGTCACCGCTGCCTGCAGCAAAAATCCAATCCCACCGGCAACCAGCATCAGCCGGTTTTCAAACGGCCTGCGTGAAAAAATGCTCTGCCTCACATCCCGCATTCCGACCGCGTGAAACAGCTGCGACATGCCGAGCACAGTAAAGGCATAGGTCTGCGCCCGTTTTAACACCTTTTTCTGTTCCAGAAACGCGGCCAGCACCGCAACCGAAAAATCCGCCCTCTCCTGTTTCATCAGCATATACGGAACGGTAAAAAACGCCGTCAGGCTGATGCCGGCAATCAGTGCGCCGTAAAAACAGATTACCGAAAGTCCACCGTTTGCTAAAAGGCTTTCCGACGCTGTTCGGGGCGGTCTGCCCATCAACTTTTTTCCATCGTTTTTATCAACACCGAGCGCCAGTGCCGGGAGCGAGTCCGTAATCAGGTTGATCCACAAAATATGTGCGGATTGCAGCGGCGAGGGAAGTCCCATCAGCACTGCTGCAAACATCGTCAGAATTTCCCCCAGGTTGGAGGACAATAGAAACAGCACTGATTTTCGGATATTTTCATAGACGCCCCTGCCCTCCTCCATCGCCCTGCGAATCGTCGCAAAGTTGTCGTTTGTCAAAATCATATCGGACGCCTGCCGCGCCACATCCGTTCCGCCCTTTCCCATCGCAATTCCAACATCCGCTGCCTTTAACGACGGCGCATCGTTGACACCGTCCCCTGTCATCGCCACGATCTGTCCCCGTTTCTGGAACGCCCGCACAATTTTCACCTTATCTTTCGGGGAAACCCTCGCAAACACCCGGATCTCATCCAGATGTCCTGCAAGATCATCCTCCGACAATCCGGACAATACCTCTCCCGTCATGCACTGGCTTTGTTTTGATACGATTCCGAGTTTTTTCCCGACCGCAAACGCTGTCGCTACATGGTCTCCTGTGATCATAACCGTGCTGACGCCCGCCTTCTGAAAATCCGCCACCGCACGGATTGCCTCCGGGCGGATCGGATCCCGCATACCGGTTATTCCCAGAAAAATCAGGTTCATCTCCGCCATGTTTTCCGGTTCCCCTTCCTGATACGGTCTGCAGGCAAACGCCAGCGTCCGCAGTTCTTCTGCCGCCATCTTTTCCACTCCTGCCAAAATCTGCTGCCGGTGCGCCTGCGTCATCGGCACAGGCTGTCCCCACACCATCACCTGACTGCAGCGCTTTAAAATCCGATCCGCCGCGCCTTTAACATACCATGTCAGCTTTCCCTGTTCCCGGCAGAGCACGGACATCATTTTCCGGTCAGAATCAAAGGCATTCTCTTTTTTCCGTTCAAAAGAAGTTCCCAGTGCGTTTTTTTCAAATCCATATCTCGCCCCGAAATCCAACAGCGCGAGCTCCGTCGGATCTCCTACCCTGCTTTTTTCAATCTGTGCATCGTTGCAGAGAAGCATCGCCAGAAACAGATCCCTGTTTCTTTTTCCGTTCATCCGCTCTGCAGGCAACAGCTTCTGGTCTGCAAAACAGGCTTCCACCGTCATTTTATTCTGCGTCAGCGTCCCAGTTTTATCCGAGCAGACGACAGAAACCGCGCCCAATGTTTCCACGCTCGGCAGACGACGGATGATCGTATTGATCTTTGCCATCCGCGTCACGCTCAGTGCCAGACACAAAGTGACCACCGCCGGCAATCCCTCCGGGACAGCTGCCACCGCAAGGGAAATCGCCGTCAGAAGCATATCGAACACCGGACGCTTCTGCACAATCGCCAGCAAAAACAACACGATGCAGATTCCAAGGGAGCCCAAGCTTAAGAATTTTCCAAGCTCTCCCAGCTTTTTTTGCAGCGGCGTCGTCTCCTCCCGGCTTTCATGCATCAGCGCCGCGATTTTTCCAATCTGCGTCTGCAAACCCACCGCACAGACCATCCCCGTCCCTCGCCCTGCGCTCACCATCGTCGATAAAAACGTCATATTGTTCCGGTCCCCCAGCGGGATCCTGCCGCCCTGTTTTCCGGAAAGTCTCGCCGTCTGTTTTTGCACCGGAAGATTTTCCCCCGTCAGCGCCGCCTCCTGGAGCTGTAAATTCTCCGCCTCCACAAGCCGCAGATCCGCGGGAACCATCGCCCCCGCCTGCAGGCAGACCAGATCACCCACAACAAGCTTTGCCGCCGGAATTTCCTGCTCTGAACCGTCCCGGATCACGACCGCACGCGGCTGCATCAGCTGCTTTAAGGAATCCAGTGCCCGCTGCGCTTTTCCCTCCTGCAAAACGCCGACCGCAGCATTCAAGCAAACAACGAATGCAATAATTCCTGCGTCACTGTATTCTCCAAGCAGCACGGAAATAAGCGCTGCTGCGAGCAGCACATAGATTAACGGATCGTTTAACTGCTCTAAAAAGCTTTGCAGCACCGACTTTTTTTCTGCCTCCGGCAATCGGTTTTCTCCGTTTTCCCAAAGCCTGCGTTCCGCCTCCTGCGCAGAAAGTCCCCGCTTTGGATCGGTATGCAGGCTGGCTGCAGCCTCCTGTATCGTTTGCCGGTAAAATTCCTGTTTCTGTACCATGCTTCCTCCGACTCTGCCCTGAACACTTCTGTTTACAGGTACAACCTATGCAAAAAAAGGACAGCTTATGATAGGGAATCCGGCACGAGAAAAAAACACACTATCGGAAAAATCCGGTAGTGTGTTTATAAAAATGATATTCATGACAATAGAATGCTCGCAGAGCGTGCATTCTATTGTTTGATTCGGGTTTGAATGTCCTCACTTCGTCCCAATCAGCCGGATGACCGCCTTTTTCCACATCCGGTAGGGCTGATAGCGCACGGGAATGTCCACGATTTGAGATTTGTCCAGAATGCTCTTTTGATGGCTGAAGGTTTCGAAGCTCCTTTTGCCGTGGTAAGCGCCCATGCCGCTGTTTCCGACGCCTCCAAAGGGCAGCTTAGGCGTTGTCAGGTGCATCACGGTGTCATTGACGCAGCCGCCGCCAAAGGACGTATAACGGACAAATTTTCTGCGCGTCTTTCTGCTCGAAGTGAAGATATAGCAGGCGAGCGGTTTTTCCCGATTCTGCACAAAGCGCTGCGCTTCGTCCATATTTTCCACGACAAGGATCGGTAAAACAGGTCCGAAAATCTCTTCCTGCATGACGGCATCTTTTTCAGAAACCGGAAACAGAATTGTCGGCTCGATCTGCAATGTTTCTTCCTTTGTCCTGCCGCCGTAAACGACTTTGTTCTCCTCTATCAGCCCGCTGATCCGGTCAAAATGCTTCCGGTTGACGATTCGTCCATAGGATGGATTTGCAAACGCATTTTCGCCGTACATTTTTTTCGTCCAGTAGATCAGATATTTTAAAAATGCGTCCTTCACCCGGCGCTCCACCAGCACATAATCCGGTGCAACACACGTCTGCCCACAGTTTAAAAATTTTCCAAATACAATCCGTTTTGCTGCCAGCGACAGCTTTGCCGTATGGTCAACGATGCACGGGCTTTTTCCCCCAAGCTCCAGGGAAACCGGTGTCAGATGCTTTGCTGCCTTTTCCATAACAAGCTTTCCGACAGAGACACTTCCCGTAAAGAAAATATAGTCAAACCGCTGTTCCAGCAGCTCCTGGTTTTCCTGCCTGCCGCCCTCGATCACCGCAACATAGCCTTCCGGGAAGCATTCTTTTACAATCGCTGCAATGACAGCCGAAGTTGCAGGTGCATAGGCGGACGGCTTTACCACGCAGCAGTTTCCTGCCGCAATTGCTCCGGCGAGCGGCTCCATCGCCAGCATAAACGGATAATTCCACGGGGACATCACGAGCGTGACGCCGTATGGCTCCTGCACCAGATATCCTTTTGCCGGAAAATTCGCCATGCTGACCGGGACACGTTTTGTTTTGCTATAGGCTTTGACATTCCGGTACAGCCCGCGGATTTCCGCAAGCGTCAGCCCGACCTCGCACATATAGCCTTCCGTTTCCGATTTCCCAAGATCTTCTGTCAACGCCTGACAGACTTCTTTTTCGTGCGCCAGGATCGAAGCCTCGAGCCGTTTCAGGGCAGCCTTTCTGAAACGGATCTCATAGGTCTTCCCTTCTGCAAAAAAGGCGCGCTGCTTCTGCAGGATCCGGTCAGTCTCACTTCTCTGCCTTCTGCGGTTATACAGCTCTTTCTTTTTGGTCAGCATACAAACCTCCCCTTTCGATCTACCTGCAGAACGTGCATTTTATTCATGACAATAGAATACTCGCAGAGCGTGCATTCTATTGTTGCTTTTTCTGCTCTACAGTCTGTCTTGCAATATCTGCGTCCACGATTTCTTCTCCGGTCTGATGCGCCAGCTGTGCGCGGGATGCGGCGCTTAAGCCATCGTTTACCTTTGCATTTTGGTCGCAGGTGCTGCAGCGGTCCAGCTGCTCCTTTGTCACCTTGCCGTCCCGATAATCGCGGACAATTTTATTTTCATACATGGAGTAAGGCTTTTTTATAAAAAGGGCTTTGAATTTGTGCCAGATCACCCATGCTGCCGGAACCCAGATATATTTATGCATTGCCGGGGAAACCGAACCGATCATCCAGCAGTTTCTGTCACAGCAGCGCACCTTTTTGCGCACGGCTTCCGCCTCCGGGCTACTCCACAGCTCATCCCAGCTTTGGGTGTTTAAATTGCCCATCACTTCTTTGTCCTTTGTACCGTTGCAGGGCATGACATCTCCATAGGGATCGATGAAAAACGTATCGAAGCTCATATCACACGGCAGCAGGCGCTTCTGTCCGTAAATATAATTGATCAGACCGTGGTTGAAATACGCGCGGAACCACTTTTTCGGGCTGTTGGATTTTAACAGCTCGTTAACCAGCTTTTCAAAATTTTCAGCCACCATCGGGCGGTCATGAATGATATTTTTGGCTTCCACGAAATAAAAGCTGTTGTGCAGGCTCGCCGTTGCAAACTCCATGCCCATCTCATTAGAAAGCTCGTAAAGGGGAACGAGGTCCGGTGCGTTTTTATCCTGCACCGTCATACCGAAGCCGACATCCTTCATGCCCATTTCCCGCAGGGTTTTCAGGGTCGTATATCCTTTATTAAAACCGTCCTGCAGACCGCGGATTTCGTTATTCGTCTGCTCTAACCCTTCGATCGAAATGCGGATGCCGATATCTGGAAATTCCTTGCACAGATCAACGATCCGATCCGTAAAAAATCCGTTCGTGGAAATTACAATACGGTCGCTCTTTTTATATAATTCCCGGACGATGTCCTTTAAATCCGTGCGGATAAACGGTTCCCCGCCGGTGATGTTGGTAAAGTACATTTTCGGCAGTTTTTTTATCGTTTCGATTGAAATTTCCTCATCCGGTCTGGAAGGTTTTTTATAACGGCTGCACATCGAACATCTCGCGTTACAGCGGTAGGTTACAATGACAGTTCCGTTGAGTTTTTTTTCTGACATGCGTATACTCCTTTTCTATTTGAAATTCAGAAGCCGCCCCGTGCAAGCACGGCGGCTTCTGAACTTGCCTTTTGTGCTGCGATTGATATCACCGGATTGCTCCGCAATCCGATGACATTCGGAATCCGCTGATTTACTTCGTAAATCGCTGCTTCCTCATGTCTTGCGGGATCCAAATTCAGAAGCCGCCCCGTGCAAGCACGGCGGCTTCTGAACTTGCCTTTTGCGCTGCGAATGATATCACCGGATTGCTCCGCAATCCGATGACATTCGGAATCCACTGATTTACTTCGTAAATCGCTGCTTCCTCATGTCTTGCGGGATCCAAATTCAGAAGCCGCCCCGTGCAAGCACGGCGGCTTCTGAACTTGGATCCCTGATATCATCATACTATGCTTTCCGGTTTCGGGCAAGCGACATTCTCTTGCTGCGCGCTACCTCGTATAGTCGTTTAGCAGCTGTTCGATCTGCAGATTCACGCTTTCCGGCATGCCTGCCGTATCTTTTTCCAAGAGCTTTACATAAAAATTCAGCTTCTGGCAGGCTGCCTTTTTGCCCTCAGCAGCTTTCATGCGAACCTTTACACGGCGTTGTTCCATCAGCGGGATGACAACATAGTACATGCAATCGTCCCGAAACGAAAGGTAGCCCAGTTCTTCGCCCTGGCTGTTTTTTACATAAAGGCGGTGTTTAGTCAGGCGCTTCGGGGAGATCACTTCGCCCTCGGCTGCCTGGATGTTTCCGGTCAGCTCCAGCATCGCCGGAATCAGAAAAATCCGGTTTCCTTCTGCGTCCGCTTTCTGCTCCTGTCCAAGCTCTTTTAACAGCGCCGTGCTGTTCAGAAACTGCTGTGCCAATAAATAAACCAGAGCCGCCAGCGTCTGTATGCGGAGCCGCTCACTTTTATATATCTGTTTTTTGCGCTCTACTTCTTCCAAAATCTGCGATGCGCAGGCGAAAATGCTTTTCTGGAACAGGGAAAAGTCCTCTTCTGTCT
The DNA here is from genome assembly GCF_025567525.1 of Gallintestinimicrobium propionicum. Lineage (NCBI taxonomy): Bacteria > Bacillati > Bacillota > Clostridia > Lachnospirales > Lachnospiraceae > Gallintestinimicrobium > Gallintestinimicrobium propionicum. The sequence continues at coordinate 97,437 of NZ_JAOQJY010000008.1, forward strand.
TCCAGATATATTTTCCTGCTGCGATTTTAAAATACCCGATTTTCTCGCCTTCACTGTCCTCCGCATAGGAATAAATTTCCCGTTCGCGCCACGCCCGCAGGTTGACTGGTGCATCCCAGACCTGTGTTTTTGACGCACGGGATTTCACCTGATACGACTTTTTAGACACATGTCCATCATACCAGCCGTTCTTTTTCAAATACGCATACGCATAATTTAACAGCTGCGCACTGTATTCCGTCTCTTCCTCCGGCTGGACGTCCGGATGTGCGCTTAGTATCCTTTGCCGATATTTTTTCTTGATCAGGCGCTCAACTGCCTGTCGGTTAAAATTTTGAAACGCGTTGTCAAAGCTTTGGGGATTTTCTCCTATTGCTTTGTATGCCGTGCGGGACGATGTGGACGCTGCTGTTGTGTGCAGCGATGCCGCCCCGGATGATACTGCATCTTCCGGCGTTTCCAGAGCTGCCGCCTCGATTTCTTCCTCCGTGATTCCAAGGATTTTATATGCTTCCTGTTGTGTCATGTCAAAAATTCCTGTCCCAAAATTGATTTCCCGCTGCCGTACAGCCAAAAAATATGATTTCGGCGCTGCGCAAAACTCCGCCAATCGCTGCCGAAAATACGATTCCCGACGACGGGTCTGCGCCAGATCTGCGCCACCCCGTCTCTTTACGATTATGCACCGTTTTTATCTTTTACACAACAGGAAATAAAAAACCGACAGGTGCCCAATCAGCCCTGCCGGTTTCCATTTTTCCTTTTTTTCTGTTTTACACCGCCCCGACAGAAGCCAAACTCAGTCTCCTGCCTGGATACAATTTTTACCTTTTACATGCAGCCTCAGATGCTATACCACTTGATCTCATTAGCTTCCAGCTTCAGGAAAAAGCTGCTGCCGTCGCCGCAGTATACAGTCGTTTCCTGCGGTTCGTAGGTATTGTTGACCACACAGTATTTTCCGTTTTCCACATATGCATGCACTTCTACGTTGAAGTTTTCACTGTACCAGCAATGCAGAATGTCCTCACCGTGGGCACTCCACAGAATACTGCGGTACAAAATCCGGCTGTTTTCGAAGCTGTAGGGCAGACCGCTGATGTAAACGCTGCGCCCTTTTCCAAACTCATTGACAGCCATCTGCACCTCCCGGTCGCGCTGCACCAGAATCTCAGTATCAGCATAGGCATACATGTTTTTCTTGCCTTCGCCAAAATCCACCGGCTTTGTGATATCCTGCAGGATAAAATGTTCCGGATGCTCTTCCCAGTTGTACTTATCATAGTTTAAGGTAAATCCGGTTTCTTTTTCCACACCGATCAGGTCAGCGAGCTGCAGATAATGTCCCTGATATGCATGTCCGGAGGGTTCTCCGACTCCGATAAAGCCTCCACCCTCGTATACAAACTTCCGGATTGCCGCCGCTACCGCAGGATTTTCCCACGCTGCTCCGCCGGTATGCGCTGTATCCCCGTCACCTACATTGATGATGACATCGATTTCCTTTAACAGGCTCGGATCGGCTAAAATATCGTCAAACGAAAGGAACCATACCTCAAAGGGTGCACCGCTGAGTGCTTCAATAATACCTGCATAGCTGTAATTTTGCTTCTGATACAGTGCATGATGCACCATATGACAGCCCCAGCTCCTGATTTTTCCCCAGCTGTTTAACACTGCAACCTTTTTGACGCAGTACGGCGTCGTCTGGCGAATATTCTCATACAGCTCCCGAAACTCGTTGCAGACGCTTTCCACATAATCCAGAAACTCCGGGAAATCCAGCGTGAGCTTTAAATAACCGCCATACCCGATCCGGTCGATGGGCTTTCTCAAGATCGCACGACGCGCCGTGATCCAGTTTTCCTTTGCTTCCTTTACCGGGTCGCCGCCCTCATGGAAGGTATCCGGAAAGAAATACGGTAAAAATCTTCCCTCTGTATACTTTACGCCCTCAATATCAGAAATCAGGCGCAGCGTGCTTCCGTTTCCGACGCTTCCTACTACCGCATCCAGACCGATCGTTGCAAATTCCTTCATAAAGGGCTCTGTTCCGATCCAGTGGTCGCCTAAAAACATCATCGCTTCCTTGCCGTATTCGTGGGTGATATCCACCATTTCCTTTGCAAGCTTTGCGACTTCCCGACGCTGAAATGCCTGAAAATCCAGAAATTCCTTCGAAGGCACGCGATACTGGTTGTTGTAATAGCCCTGATCGATAATAAATTCCGGGCGGAACCGATAGCCAACCTCTTTTTCAAACTGCTCTAAAATATACGGGCTGACAGACGCGGAATACCCGTACCAATCCACATATTTTTCTCGTTTTAATTCGTCAAACAACAGCGTAAACTGGTGGAAAAACGTCGTATAGCGGATGACATTCACATACGGATGCTCTTCACAGTATTTTTTCAGCCGCTCCATCGAATATTTGTGGGTTTTGGGCTGCCGGACATCAAAGGTGATCTGATGTTCAAAATCCTTCCACTCATTCGTCACGGCGTTGTACATATGCACCGGGTCCCAGATGATATAGGCTAAAAAGCTGACGGTATATTCATGAAACAGCTCTGCGTCATGAATGATCACATTTCCGCTTTCTTTCTCGTATTCCCACTGCGTGCAATCCACGACAGCCCCGGTCGAGCGGTCGATTACCTCCCACCAGCGCCGAATATCATCCCGGGTATTGACCTCCATCAACTCTTTGGAAATGCCTTTCATCAACGGAATTTTCAGCGTTTTATCAACCGCCGTATAAAAAGCCGACATGATATAGCATTGCTGCACCTCATCCGGATTTTTCTTCGCCCATTCATTGTCTTTTCTGGTCGTATAATAGGTCGCATAAATCTTTGCACCGGTTTCAACCAGCTCCTTGGGAAATTCTGTTCCATCACAATCCCGGATCGCATCTGCGCCCCATCGTTTCATCAATTCTATCGTTTCCGGCACGATGTCCAGATTTGTCGGAATCGTCACTCTCCCTGTCCGCTCCCTCATCGTTCTTCCTCCTCCAGCAAAATAATTTCATCCGCTTTCTGCGTATACGTTCCGCCGTCCATATTTTTTCGGACAAACGGTATTCCTTTCCGGACATAATACCTGTTGTGAAAAAGCAGGGCATCCGGATTCTGCGCCGGACTGATCGTCCCGGAAAGGTCATCGAAGCTCACATTGTTGCAAAACCGGCTGTGAATTGCTTCCTCCAGACAGAACATCACGCAGCCGCCCTCATTCTGCCTGCTGAAATTATATTCATACACCGTCCCGTCTCCGGAATCCGCATCGTATGCCATTCCATCCTGATTCAGCCTCGTATCTGCTGCCTCATTAAACCGAAACAGCGCGTCCTTACATTTCCATGGCCAGATCGCAGCTGCCACTTTTCCGCCCCGCTTCTGGGGCTCCTGGTAAATCCGGTCGTTGATCTCCTGCGCCGCGCTGTCCGAACAGTTATGCTCCACCACAGGTCTTAACGCATACATTACAGTAATCGCATCGCCTCCTGACCGCTTCACATAATTATCCCGAATCGTAATATTTTCGTGTCCATACTTTAAAAACGCTTCTTCCGAAAGCTCTGCTCCGGCAAAAGCGGCATGCGCATAAGTATAGCCGACTGCAATTCCCCAGCGGCTCACCCGGTCTACATAACAGCCTTCTACTGTCACATCCCGGAAACGCGCAGCTTCTGTGTTCCTTGCGATCGGCTTCAGCGCCGTCATATAGATACCGCCGTTGTTCATATGCTTGTCGTACACATTTCCATTGACGTCGTGGATGACAAGATTGCGCAGCGTAATCCCGCTTCTGACACCTTTATTCCTCGCAGCGACGGCAACTCCGGTTCGGTTCATTTTATCCGGTGCACTGTATCGTTCCCCGATAATATCCTGACCGCTGTTTGTCAGCTCGAGATCCTGCAGCGTCACATATTCTGCATCATACAACAATACCGCAGACGATACATATCCGCTCCTGGTATGTGTCGGGGAATCCAGCTCACATCCATAATCCTGATACCAGATTCCCTGCCCGTTTGCTGCGATAACCGGCGGATGCTGCTCTGCTTGCGTCCGATCCTCATATGCACCGATCACAATCGGTAAATCCTTCGTCCCGCTGTCCGTAATCTGTAAAAACTGTCCGGCAAATACGGAATTGTTTTCCAGCAAAATCCGGTCGCCTGGCTGCAGCTTCAGACGGTTGATCGCAAAAAGACTGGCATATGGCTCTGCACTGCTTCTTCCGCTGTTTTGGTCATTCCCGTGTTTCTGACTGACATAATATGTCCTGCACAAGTCTGTCATAAGCCGCCTCCCTCAGTCTTTTTTCGATCACTGCTTCGATTTCTTCATAGGAAAACAGATCTCCCTGCGCGCGCGTCAGCAGATCCTGATTTTCCTGATAAAATGTCCTTTTCTGTGCTTCTGTTATCTCAGGGCAATATCCAGAATCCCGTACTGTCCCGGAAGGAAGAGCAAATTCCAGTCGGAATCTGGTCAGCTCATATTGCAGATACATCGGTCTGGTAAAGCTGCAGGGTCCGTAAAAAACTTCTCCGGCAGCTTTTTTTCTGCGGTTTTCTTCGTTTTTCTGCAGGCGCCGCTGTTCCAGCGCATCAAAGCCCGCCTGCCCAATCAGCCCCAGTGATACCGCGAGCTCAAGCTCTGCCTCTGCCCGGCAAAATTCCTCTTCTGATAACGCGTATGCTCTTCTCATTTCACTGCTCCTGCAATTCCATTTGCAAAGCTCTTCTGCAGACATAAAAAGATGACCGCGGTCGGAAGGGTACAGATCAGGACTCCAAGCATCAGCATTCCATAATCCACGCTGTATCCGCTCTTTAAATTGGCAACCAGCATCGGCATCGTAATCTGATTTTTATCCTGTAAAATAATCGTCGGCCACAGATAGTTATTCCACGCATTCATGAATGTTACCGTCATTGCTGCTCCGTAAGTAGACTTCATGATCGGAAGAAACATCGTGAAAAAGATCTTGATCTCACTGAGTCCTTCCAGTCTGGAGGCCTCGATGATATCATGTGGAAAAGAGCGTGCAGCCTGTCGGAACATCATGATCAAAAACGGCGTCGAAATCGACGGCAGTGCCAGCGCAATCCAGGTATTGACCAGCTTCCATGCAGAAAACATTTTAAACAGCGGAATCATGATTGCAACAAAGGGCAGCATCATTGCCAGCAGCAGGATGCTCATCAAAATATCTTTTCCTTTATCATGGTAGATTTCGAAGCCATAGCCTGCGATCGAGCAGACCAGCAGCGCAACTACCGTGATGACAATGGCATTTCGGAAGGAATTAAACATCGCACGTCCGAGATTCTGCGTCGCGATCAGTGTCTGGAAATTTTCCAGAAGATGGGTTCCCGGCAGTAATCTTCCGCGCACAATGTCGATACTGGTATTGGTCGCCCCGCAGATCATATAGTAAAGCGGAAATGCCGACAAAAAACTGGCAAGAATTAAAATCACATAAGAAAAAGCTGTTTTTACTTTAGTCACGCTTGTCACCTACTTTCATCTGAATGGCTGACAAAATTGCTACGCTGACGAGGATAAACACAGACAATGCCGCCGCATAGTTAAATTTCGGCGTTTCTACAAAGGAAATATTGTAAATATAATGTGCCAGCGTCATCGTCGATTTTCCAGGGCCTCCTGCTGTCAGGTTGACCGATTCATCAAACAGCTGCAGGGTTCCTGATGTGGACATGATCGCAGTCAACAAAATTGTAGGCTTCAGCAGCGGAACCGTAATCTTCAAAAACTGCTGAAACGGTGTCGCTCCGTCAATATAGCTCGCTTCATATACGGAATAGTCAATATTCTGCAGTCCGGCCAGATAAAAGACCATGTTGTAGCCTGTCCATCTCCAGATCAGTGCAAGGATGATCACCCATCGGGCTGCCCAGGCATTCTGAAACCAGTCTATTCTGGAAAATCCGATGGCAGTGATCACATTGTTGACCAGTCCATCCTGAGCAAACAAAGATTTAAAGATCATCGAATAGGATACCAGTGATGTTGCACAGGGCAAAAAGATCAGCGTACGGAAAATACCTTTTCCTTTGATCTTGGGATTATTTAACAGCTGTGCAAGTCCCAGCGCCAGCACAAGCATCACCGGAACCTGAATGATAAAATAAAAAACGGTATTGAACAGACACTGCTGGAATGTCTTATCCTTTAAAATTCTCTGGTAATTTGCCAATCCGACAAAGGTGCTCCCACCCGTTCCTTTTTTGGAAAAAGAAAGGATCAGTGCCTGCACCATCGGGTAAAAGCAAAAAATAAAGATCAGAAGTGCCGCCGGGATCAGAAAAGCCCAACCGGTCAGATTATGTCTTTTTTCCAGACTCATCTTCGCTTTTTTCTGCATACTGCTCTCTCCTGTATACTTCCTGGATAAAAATACCGGGAACGCAATACGCTGCATTCCCGGTACTGGTTCATATGTTTATTCGCTGATGTTAAATTCTACCGTATCCTGTGCATTCTGGATTTCTGCCTCAACATCCGCACCATTCTGTACGACATTGGTGATAGCATCCGTCAACGCGCTTCTGATATCAGAATAATATGCGCCGTAATCGATTCCGGGAACCTTTCCTGCAAATTCCACGATATCCTTATAAACAGCCTGTCCGCCGTAGAATTCAGAAGCTTCGCCATATGCATCAGAAGCTGCTGCAGGCAGGTAGCTTGCGATCACGCCTGCATTCGGAAGCAGCTCGTCATACAGGTCTACACTGCTGCCAAAGGTTGCATTTAAGAAGTCAAATGCAAGCTCTGTGTTTTTGCAGTTAGAGGATACTGCCCAGCTTGCGCCGCCGCAGTTTGCATAATTGGTTGCGCCGTCAATTTCGTCCAGTGCAGGCATGTTCACGATCGCCCATTCGCCGCTCTGGTCTTCTGCTGCCTGAATAGAGGACATGATCCAGCAGCCCTGGATCACACCGGCAGCCTCGCCTTTGTTCATGGAAGCGATGTACTGATCCCAGTCTGTGTAATCTACCATGATGCCTTCCTCAATCAGCTGTTTGTATACTTCGATCGCTTTCTTCAGTGCTGCATTATCTACCAGCTTCACTTCACCGTCCTGCATGGGAGACGCGCCTGCGGACTGCAGCATTTCAATTACGATTTCCGAACCGCCGGAGCTTGTCAGCATCGGTACGCCATTGGCATCTACTACCTTCTTTGCAAGTTCCATAAATTCAGACCAGGTAGTATCCTTGAAATCTTCTACCGTCAGTCCTGCTTTTTCTACCATATCAGAGCGGATCGCCATGATCGTTGCACCGTTATCAAAGGGAATTCCGTAATGCTTGCCATCTACGGTAGAATCTGCAAGCTTACCGCCGGAGAACTGAGAAAAATCGATGCCGGAATCTGTCAGCTCTGTAAAGATCTCCGGATAGTTTGCAACATCTTTATGGAAGGAATAATCCTGCATCAGGAAGATATCCGGCAGAGTATCGAAGTTTCCAGCTTCTGCTGCAGTGATCAGACTCTGTTCAATATCGGTATATACCTTTTCCTGAATATCCAGCTTGAAATTCGGATGCTCCTTCTGATAAAGTGCTTCTGCCTGCTTCATTGCATATACATTAAAGTTAGGATCCCAGCACCATACAGTCAGGACTTCTTCCCCTTCTGCAGCCTCAGCTTCTTCTGTCGCTTCCTGCACAGTTTCTGTCTTTTCTTCTGCAGCCTTGCTTTCTGCAGGTGCCGCTGCCTGCTTGCTGCCGCAGCCTGCCAGTGCCGATACAGCCATTGCTGCGGTCAATAACACGCCTACTAATTTCTTTTTCATACCCGTTCCTCCTTGTAAACGTTCCATCACTTGTTGATGTATTTATTATATCTGTCCCTGGGCAGCGATTCAATTTCTATGTTGTTATAATTTATTATTATATTGCTGTTTTTTATTAAAAAATGCATTTTTCAGCTTTTTCATTCGTCATATTTTTTATATTTTTTCTATAATACGCTTTTTCAGCATACAGGTTGCACATCATTTTTTCATATATTTTCTTTTATTGCTGCGCAATATTTTGATATTTTAGGGCAATATATTGTACCGGTTTCCATACATTCTATAGTATAATGAAATCAGGATTTCCTTTTTTATTCATGACAATAGAATGCTCGCAGAGCGTGCATTCTATTGTTTGTTCTGACAGTTTTATTTGTTCTGATAGGAGGATATTTTTCGATGGGTAATAGCCGGCATGATCTGAGTATTCCAAAAGATTATTTCATGAAAGATAAAGCGAAGCTTCTTTATGTCTCTTCCTCTACCTACGGCGGAGACTGGATCTCCACGCCCCACACACATTACTGTTCTGAGCTGTTCTATGTTTTAGACGGCGTCGGTCAGTTTCAGGTGGAGGATCGGATTTTCCCAGTATCCGCAAATGATCTCGTCATTATCAATCCAAACGTTTCCCATACAGAGCTTGGATTTCATGCAAATCCGCTTAAATATATCGTCCTGGGGATTGAAAACCTGGAGCTGTCCGTCGCAAATGAAGGGGAAAATTTCTGTATCGTCAGCTTTCGGGAGATCAAAGAAACGATGAACTTTTACCTGAAAATGATGCTCCGGGAAATTGAAACCCGTGCGCCCGGCTATGAGGCAGTCTGTCAGGATCTGATGGAAATCCTGATCGTGCTGTTTGGCAGACAGACAAACTTTAAGACCATCCTGACGCCAACCAATAAAAGATCCTCTCACCTGTGTGAATCTGTCCGGCGCTATATCGACGCAAACTGCAGTGAGGATATTTCGTTGGAGCAGCTGGCGCAGTTTTCACACGTCAACAAATATTATCTGGTGCATGCGTTTTCCAACGTGTACGGCATTTCTCCGATCAACTATCTGATGCGCGCCCGCATCGAAAAAGCGAAAACCCTGCTTTCCACAACAGACTTTTCCCTCTCCGTCATCAGCCGCTCCTGCGGTTTTTCCTCTTCCAGCTATTTTTCCCAGACCTTTAAAAAGCTGTCAGGAATGTCCCCCAGCGCATTTCGCAGGGCAAGCCGGCAAGACGAGACAACTGCGAAATAAATGCGTTTCTATACGATGAAAAAGAATGTGCCCTGGCACATTCTCGCGCCGAGGCGCGGTTGCTTCGGCAACCATCTACCCTTGCGCCGAGTGCGCATCCTCGCGGAGCGTTTTTTATCGTATAGAAACGAAGTTTCCTATACGATAAAAAAGAGGCTGCCGCAGGTGCGACAACCTCTCAATTTTCAACAACAGAGTGTCCGCAGATCGTACATTCTGTTGTTTTTATTTTTTTTCTCCGGATCAAAAGCTGAATCCTTATTTCGTCTTCAAAGCCTGAATCCGTTTGATCGCTTCTTTTGTATTTTCATGTGTTCCGAAGCCAGTCAGGCGGAAATACCCTTCGCCGCTTGCACCGAATCCTGAGCCGGGCGTGCCGACTACCTGTGCTTCGTTTAAGAGCTTATCAAAGAACTCCCAGGAGGTCAGGTTGTCCGGGGTTTTTAACCAGACATAGGGAGAATTGACGCCGCCAAAGGCCTGATAACCCGCTGCAATTAAGCCCTCGCGTATCTGGCGGGCATTTTCCATGTAGTAGGCAATCTGCTCCTTGATCTGCGCCTTTCCTGCCTCCGAATAAACCGCCTCACCTGCGCGCTGGACGATATAAGGCGCGCCGTTGTATTTCGTGCCGTGACGTCGAAGCCATAAGTCATTTAAGGATACACCATTGCTGACAAGTTCCTTGGGAACAACCGTGTAACCGAGACGCAGTCCGGTAAAGCCCGCGTTTTTGGAAAAGCTGCGCATCTCGATGGCACAGGTCTTTGCTCCCTCACACTCATAGATGCTGTGCGGGATATTCTCTTCCGTGATATAGGCTTCATATGCCGCATCAAAAAGAAGGACCGCATGAATTTCATTTGCATAATCGACCCATTTCTGCAGTGCTTCCTTTGTAATTGCCGCACCAGTCGGATTATTTGGAAAGCACAGGTAGATCAGATCCGGTGTCTTATCAGGAAGCTTCGGTGCAAAGCCGTTTTCCTGGGTACAGGGCATGTATACCAGTCCCTCATATGTGCCCAGCGCTTTGTCATATACACCGGTTCTGCCTGCCATGACATTCGTATCCACATAGACCGGATAAACCGGATCGCAGACCGCAACAAGATTATCGGTCCCAAAAATCTCCTGAATATTTCCGACATCACACTTTGCACCGTCCGATACAAAAATCTCATCCGGAGAAATCTCGCAGCCCCGTGCTGCAAAATCCTCTTTTGCAATCGCGTTTAACAAAAAATCATAGCCCCGCTCCGGTGCATAGCCATGAAAGCCTTCCTTTGTGCCCATCTCGGCAACCGCTTTCTGCAGCGCCTCGATAATCGCAGGTGCAAGCGGCAGCGTCACATCTCCGATCCCGAGACTGATGACTGTTTTGTTCGGATGCATGCTTTTGTAGGCAGCCACCTTTTTTGTTACTGTGGAAAAAAGATAGCTTCCCTGCAGTTTTAAGTAATTTTCATTGATTGTAAACATGTTCTTTTTCCTCATCCGTCATAAATCAGCAGCAGAATCATCTGCGCGGTTTCAACCATGTTCGTGCCGGAATCCATGCTGCTTTTCTGAATATAGCGGAACGCCTCCTGCTCTGTCATATGATTTCTTTCCATCAGCAACCATTTTGCATTGTTAATATAGTTCTGTTCCTGTTCCGTTCTCTTTTTCGGCTGGCTTTTGCGCTTCTTTAACCGTCTGTCCAGCTGTGCCAGCATCATCTCCACAGTACTGGCAAGATCGTTTGGACGAATCGGATATGTCAATGTCACCATATCGTGCGGTGCACTTTCCAGTTCCGACGTAGAAGCAAGCAACAGCATATCAAAATAATCGGGCAGATATTCCGCCAGCTGTGTATAGTGCATGTCCCTGATCCGATAACTGCAGATCACGACACCGCTGTCTAGCTGGTGTACCTGTGAAAGCGCCATGGAAGCTGTTGTGCAGAGTGCAGCAGCCGTCAGTCCCCGCCGGGCGAGGATGTCTTTGATATGTTTTGCGTCCTCGAGCTTCGGCAAAACAATTATGATGCTGCTCATCCTGTCACTCCTTTAAGTGCGATACAGATATTTATCTACTTCCCATTCGGATACCTGGGACATGTACTCATTCCACTCAGCTTTTTTTGCTTCTACATAAAGATCCACGAACTCCTGTCCGAGAACCATTTTTACAAAAGAATCCTCTTCCATGAACGCAACTGCTTCACGCAGCGTATCCGGCAGATGATCGATACCGGCTGCAGCCTTTTCTGCCTCCGTTCTGCTTGCAAACAGTCGTGCAGATTCCGCTCCGGGATCCAGATGCTTTGAGATTCCATCCAGCCCTGCGGCCATGCAGAGGGCAATCGTCAAATACGCATTTGCAGACGGATCGGGAAAACGCAGCTCGATCCTGGTATCCTCTCCCCGCATAAAAGGAATCCGAAGCAGGGTATTATGATTTTTGGTTGTCCAGATGATATCTCTGGGTGCATCGCAGCCGGAGGTCAGACGCTTATAGGAGTTGACCAGAGGGTTCGTCACGGCACACATGCCTTTGACATGGGCCATAATACCACCCATGAACCATTTTGCTTCCTGACTTAAACCATCCTCCGCTTCCGGATCGCTGAAGATATTTTTTCCATTCTGAAACAGGGAAATATTGATATGCATGCCGGAACCTGCCGTACCAGCCTTTGGCTTCGGCATAAAAGTCGCATAAAGACCGAACCGCTTTGCAATGGAACGCACTGCCGTCTTGAACGTCACAATCCGGTCCGCGGTTTCCATCGCACCCGCATAACGGAAGTCAATTTCATGCTGTCCGGGCGCTTTTTCATGATGGGAGGATTCGATTTCAAACCCCATATCCTCCAGCGTCATCACCATATCACGGCGGGCATTTTCTCCCAGATCCAGCGGGCTGATATCCATATATCCGGCCTTTTCATGGGTTACGGTTGTCGGCACGCCGTTTTCATCCTCGTGGAACAGAAAAAATTCACATTCCGGATCAATCTGAAACGTATATCCTTCCTTTTCGACCTTTTCCATCGTCTTTTTCAGGATTTCTCTCGGGCTGACCGCAAGCGGTGTTCCATCTGCCCTGCAGACATCACACAAAAGTCTTGCAACTTTTCCCTGCTGCGGTCTCCATGGCAGGATTACAAAGGTATCCAAATCCGGGCACAGATACATATCCTCTTCCCCGTTTCTCAATTCTCCGTACATGCAGGAACCATCAATCAGATAGCGGTTGTCTTTCATATACTGCAGCTGGGTAGCGGTCACGGCAACGTTTTTGAGCGTGCCGAACATGTCTGTAAACTGCAGACGAATGAATTCAACGTCTTCATTCTCTACCATTTGCAGAATTTCTTCTCTGGTTTTCATGCTTCTCTCTCCTCTTTAGCGGACAGTCTGTCCGCCTGTTCCCTGAATAATTGTTGTGAATTTTCCAATGCTCCGGCGGGTCTCCAGCCCTCATAGCCTTCTTCGTGCAAGCACGGTCGGCTTTTGGGCTGGAGATCCGGTGTGCTGTCACTCGTAGGTGTATCCCATCAACGACTTGTCCACTTCCTTTGCGGCTTCCCTGCCTTCGGCAATCGCCCATACGACCAGTGACTGACCTCTGTGCATATCTCCCGCAGTGAAAATCTTCTCTTTTCCGGTGCGGTAAGAGCCGTTTACGGTTTCCACATTGGTTCTCGCATTTAATTTTACACCAAAACTCTCTGCAACGTAACCCTCACTGCCTAAAAATCCGGCTGCAATCAGCACCAGATCCACCGGAATTTCCTTCTGTGTGCCCTCGATGGGAACCATCGAAAGCCGTCCGGTCTTTTCATCCTTCTTCGGCTCAAGGCTTACCAGCACCGCACTGCATACGGTTCCGTCTTTTTTCTTTTTAAATTCTGTTACTGTTGTCTGATAAATTCTCGGGTCATGACCGAATACATCGATTGCTTCTTCCTGACCGTAATCGGTCTTTAAGACCTTCGGCCATTCCGGCCAGGGATTGGATGCTGCCCGACACTCCGGCGCTTTCGGCATCATCTCCAGCTGTGTCACGCTTGCCGCACCCAGCCGAATCGAAGTTCCGACACAGTCATTTCCGGTATCTCCGCCGCCAATTACCAGCACATTTTTTCCTTTTGCCAGCTCATAGGGCACTTTTTCAAAATTCGTATCCAGGAGCTGCTTTGTTACAGTTCCCAGAAAATCCACTGCAAACCAGATGCCTTTTGCATCCCTGCCGGGCACCTGGATATCTCTTGGATGGGAGGCCCCGCCGCAAAGAATCACGCGGTCGTATTCTTTTTCCAGCTCCTTGCCAGAAATATCTTTTCCAACGTCTGCATTGCAGATAAACTTGATGCCGGCAGCCTTCATGACTTCGATCCTTCTGTCGATGATGCTCTTGTCCAGCTTCATATTCGGAATGCCGTAGCGCAGCAGACCGCCGACTCTGTCATGACGTTCATAGACCGTTACGCTGTGTCCGCGTTTGTTCAGGTTCCAGGCTGCAGACAATCCGGCCGGACCGCTGCCGATGACCGCGACCTTCTTTCCGGTGCGTACCTTTGGTTCTTCGCCTTTTACCAGACCATTCGCGTAAGCATATTCAATGACCGCACGTTCATTTTCCTTCGTGGAAACCGGTTTTGCGTGCAGCCCGCAGGTACAGGCCGCCTCACACAGCGCGGGGCAGACCCTGGAAGTAAATTCCGGGAAGCAGTGAGTCTTTGACAAACGGACATAAGCCTGTTCCCAGTTGCCGTGCCAGACCAGATCGTTGACCTCCGGCACCAGATTATGCAGCGGGCATCCCGAAGCCATTCCGGCAATCATTGTACCCGCCTGGCAGAAGGGAACGCCGCATTCCATGCAGCGCGCTCCCTGCAGACGCTGCTCCTCTTCCGGCAGCTGTCCGTGAAATTCCTTAAAATTTTTGATTCTTTCCTTTGGAACCGTCACCGGTCCGTCTTTACGCTCATATTCCAAAAAACCTGTAGGTTTCCCCATGACTGTTTCCTCCCGTTACGCTCTGCTGCCGACACTCGCATAGAATGCCTCAATCTGCGCTTCCTGGCGGCTCATGCCCTGTTCCTCAAACTGGGAGGACAGCTGCAGCATCCGCTTGTAATCTCCAGGAATAATCTTTTTGAACTTCGGCAGATACTCTTTAAAGTGATCCAGTACCTCCTGTCCCTTTTTGGAACCGGTATTGTGCACATGCGCCTCGATCATGGCACGGAGCTCCTCCTGGTCAAACTTGGTCTCCACCTTCTCCATGAGTACCATTTCCTTGTTCAGGTTTTTATACAGACAGCTTTCTTCATCCAGTACATAAGCGATGCCGCCGCTCATACCTGCCGCAAAGTTTTTGCCGGTAGGTCCCAGTACAACCACATGACCACCAGTCATATACTCGCAGCCATGCTCTCCGACGCCTTCTACAACAGCAGTTGCACCGGAATTGCGGACGCAGAACCGTTCTCCTGCCACACCTGCGATATAGGCTTCTCCGCTTGTTGCGCCGTAAAGGGCAACGTTGCCGATAATGATATTTTCTTCCGGTTTAAATTTCGCTTTTTCCTGTGCAAAGACTGCCAGCTTGCCGCCGGAAAGTCCCTTGCCGAAATAGTCGTTGCTGTCACCGCACAGCGATAAGGTCAGACCTTTTGGCAAAAATGCACCGAAGCTCTGTCCGCCTGCGCCTTCACAGTGAATCGTGATGGTATCCTCGGGCAGTCCTTCCGGATGCTGTCTTGTGATTTCTGCGCCCAGAAGTGTGCCGAAGGTACGGTCGGTATTGGTCAGCTTCACGCTGCAGGATATTTCTGTTCCGTTCGCAATGGCTGCCTTTACTTCTTTCTTCTTTAATAAAACGGATTCATCCTTTGTCTTTTCCAGTTTGAAATCATATGCGCATGCAGGATCGAAAACACTGACCTTTCTTTCCGCCTGTGCGCCCTCGTACAGGATTCTGCTCAAATCGATCGTCGCTTTTCTTCCGGTCAGACCATCCTTTTTCTTTAACAGATCGGTACGCCCTACCATCTCATCTACAGTTCTGACGCCAAGCTTTGCCATGTACTCCCGCAGCTGCTGCGCGATAAAGGTCATGAAGTTAATGACGTATTCCGGTTTTCCGATAAAGCGCTTGCGCAGCTCCGGATTCTGGGTTGCGATACCCATCGGACAGGTGTCCAGATTGCAGACACGCATCATGACACAGCCAAGGGTTACCAGCGGAGCAGTAGCAAAGCCGAATTCCTCTGCTCCCAGAAGCGCTGCCATCGCAACATCCCTGCCGCTCATGAGCTTACCGTCTGTCTCGATGACAACGCGGTTTCTCAGACCATTCTGCAATAGAGTCTGATGGGTTTCTGCCAGTCCCAGCTCCCACGGAAGTCCTGCATTATGGATGGAGCTGATGGGCGCAGCACCGGTACCGCCGTCATAACCGGAAATCAGGATTACCTGTGCACCTGCTTTTGCAACACCGGCTGCAACGGTTCCGACACCGGCTTCCGAAACCAATTTTACGGAAATTCGTGCATATTTATTTGCATTTTTCAAGTCGTAAATTAACTGTGCCAGATCCTCGATGGAATAAATATCATGATGAGGCGGAGGAGAAATCAGGCTCACACCGGGTGTGGAATGTCTTGTCTTTGCAATCCAGGGATACACCTTCTTGGCAGGAAGATGTCCGCCCTCGCCGGGTTTTGCCCCCTGAGCCATTTTGATCTGAATCTCTCTTGCACTGACCAGATACCGGCTCGTTACGCCGAAACGTCCGCTTGCCACCTGCTTGATTGCAGAGCTTCTGTCATGATCGGTTCCTGCGGATTCCAGACGCTCATCGCTCTCGCCGCCTTCACCGCTGTTGGATTTGCCGTGTAGTTTATTCATGGCGATCGCCAGCGCTTCATGCGCTTCCTCGGAAATCGAACCGTAAGACATCGCACCGGTCTTAAACCGCTTTACGATGGACTCTACGCTCTCTACTTCTTCAATCGGAACACCAGTCTCCGGGAAGTTGAAGTCCATCAGGCTGCGCAGATAACCGGTTTCCTCTTTATCCACCATCTTTGTATATTCGCAGAACTTTTCGTAGCTGCCATCCCTTGTCGCCTGCTGCAGCATATGGATCGTCTGGGGATTGTAACGGTGTTCCTCGCCCTGGCTGCGCATCTTATGTCTGCCCATGGAGGACAACGTCAGGTCTGTTGCCAGTCCCAGTGGATCAAACGCCTTGGAATGCTGCGCATCCGTCTGGGCTGCGATATCTTTTAAGGTAATACCGCCGATCCTGCTGACCGTTCCGGTAAAGTACGCATCGATGACCTCCTGCGAAATGCCGATCGCCTCGAAAATCTGGCTGCCCTGATAGGACTGAATCGTGGAAATGCCCATCTTGGACGCAATCTTTACGATGCCCTGCAAAATCGCATGGTCATAATCTTCTACTGCCGCATAATAATCCTTGTTCAGCAGACCGTCTTCTACCAGCTCTGCGATGGTGGAATGGGCCAGATACGGGTTGACCGCGCACGCACCGTAGCCTAACAGCGCCGCAAAATCGTGCACCTCCCTCGGCTCGCCGGATTCCAGGATAATGGACAGTGCCGTACATTTTTTCGTCTTGACCAAATGCTTGTGTACGGCGGAAACTGCCAGCAGCGACGGGATTGCAACATGGTTTTCATCCACACCGCGGTCGGAAAGAATCAGGATATTCGCACCCTCCCGGTACGCCTTATCCACCTGTACGAACAGATGCTCCAGCACACGATCCATCGGTGTGCTCTTATAGAAAATGATCGGCACACAGACAACCTTAAAGCCGGGCTTTTTCATCGTGCGGATCTTCAACAGATCGAGGTCTGTCAGGATCGGATTGTTGATCTTCAGTACCTGACAGTTTTCCGGCTTCTCTTCCAGAAGATTTCCGTTCTTGCCGGCATATACGGTTGTGGAAGTGACGATTTTTTCCCGGACCGCATCGATCGGAGGGTTCGTTACCTGCGCGAACAGCTGCTTGAAATAATAAAACAACGGCTGATATTCTTTGGAAAGGACAGCCAGCGGTGTATCCACACCCATCGCGCCGATCCGTTCGGTTCCGTTTAACGCCATCGAGCAGATACCCTCCCGGTATTCCTCGTAGGTGTAACCAAACGCTTTCTGCAGACGCGCCCGTTCTTCTTTGTTATAAGAAGGAATCCTTTCATTCGGGATTTTTAACTCATGCAGTGTAACCAGATTGGAATCCAGCCATTCGCCGTAAGGCTCCCGCTTCGCGTAGGTCTCCTTGATTTCTTCGTCTGTTAAGACTTCGCCCTTTACGGTATCCACCAGCAGCATTTTACCGGGATGCAGTCGCTCTTTTTTCAAAATATGCTCTGCGGGAATTTCCAGGACACCGACTTCAGAAGAAAGGATCAGTCTGTCATCGTCTGTAATATAATATCTGGAGGGACGCAAACCGTTTCTGTCCAGAACAGCGCCCATCAGGTCACCGTCCGAAAACAGGATGGAAGCAGGACCATCCCAGGGCTCCATCATCGTCGCATAGTACTGATAAAAATCGCGTCCCTCCTGGGAAATCGTATCATTGTGGGTCCAGGGCTCCGGGATTGTAATCATGACCGCAAGCGGCAGCTCCATTCCGCTCATTACCAGAAATTCCAGTGTATTGTCCAGCATTGCGGAGTCCGATCCATTTGTATTGACTACAGGAAGCACCTTCGTTAAATCATCTGCCGAGAACCGCGGTGCACACATTGTTTCCTCCCGCGCCAGCATCTTATCCGCATTGCCCTTGATCGTGTTGATCTCACCGTTATGCACAATAAACCGGTTCGGATGTGCACGCTCCCAGCTGGGATTCGTATTGGTCGAAAATCTGGAATGGACAATTGCAATCGCGGAATCATATTCTGCATCCTGCAGGTCCTTAAAGAAGGTTCTCAGCTGTCCCACCAGAAACATACCCTTATACACGATGGTCCGGCTCGATAAGGACGGCACATAGGTATTATCGTTACTCTGCTCAAATACGCGACGTACCACATAGAGCTTTCTGTCAAAGTCCAGCCCTGCTGCAATATTTTCCGGCTTTTTGACAAAGCCCTGGCAAATGACGGGCATACATTCTCTTGCCTTATGTCCCAGCACCTCCGGCGCAGTCGGCACTTCTCTCCAGCCTAAAAACTTCATGCCTTCTTTTTCTACAATAATCTCAAACATCTTCTTCGCCTGGCTGCGCTTTAACTCGTTCTGCGGGAAAAAGAACATGCCGATTCCGTATTCTCTTTCGCCGCCGAGCTCGATGCCGATTTCCTGACATACTCTGGAAAAAAAGCGATGGGAAATCTGAGTCAGAATTCCGACGCCGTCTCCGGTTTTTCCCTCCGCGTCTTTTCCGGCACGGTGTTCCAGCTGTTCTACAATTTTTAATGCATCTGCAACAATCTGGTGGTCTTTTCTGCCTTTGATATTAACCACAGCTCCGATGCCGCAGTTATCATGTTCAAAGCTCTGGCTGTAAAGTCCCTGCTGTACCTGATTTTCTCCCATGGTAGTCCTCCTTATTTAAACGGCGCTGCTGCCTGCCGCTTCATATGCTACTGCCGCTTTTACAAAGCCCTCAAACAGCGGGTGCGGCAGGTTCGGTCTGGATTTGAATTCCGGGTGTGCCTGTGTTGCAACGAAGAACGGATGCTCTTTTAATTCGATCATCTCCACGATTCTTCCGTCCGGAGACAGTCCGGAAAGTACCATGCCGTTTTTCGTCAGCACTTCCCGATAATCATTGTTGACTTCATATCTGTGGCGGTGACGTTCGGAAATCTCTGTCTTTCCATACAGCTTATGGGCCAGTGTTTCCGGCTGCAGGACACAGGGATATGCGCCCAGTCTTAAAGTACCGCCAAGATTGGTAATTCCGTTTTGTTCCGGCATCAGTGCGATGACCGGATCAGGCGTTTCGGGATCGAGCTCAATGCTCGCCGCTTTGGAAAGTCCTGCTACGTTTCTTGCAAATTCAACAATCGCAAGCTGCATGCCAAGGCACAGCCCAAGATACGGAATTTTGTTGCGTCTTGCATAACCGATTGCAAGAATCTTTCCTTCCGTTCCTCTCTGTCCGAATCCGCCCGGTACCAAAATGCCGTCCACATCGTGCAGATATTCCTCCAGATTTTCCGGTGTCAGCTCTTCTGCATCGATCCAACGAATGTTGACCTGTGCGCGGTTTGCGATGCCGCCGTGCTTTAAGGCTTCCGCTACGCTCAAATAAGCATCATGCAGAGCTACATATTTGCCAACCAGCGCGATGGTGACAGAACTGGTGGGATGATGCAGATCCTCCAGCATCTTTTTCCAGTCTTCCAGATTCGGCTCCGGGCAGGGCAGATTCAAACATTCACAGACCGCCTGAGCCAAATGCTCTTCTTCCATCATCATCGGCACTTCATAAAGGGACGGTGCATCCAGATTCTGCAAAACATGTTCCTTTTTCACGTTACAGAATAATCCGATCTTTTCTTTCATTTTTTCATCAATCGGATAATCCGAACGGCAAACCAGGATATCCGGCCAGATCCCCATACTCTGCAGCTGCTTGACGCTCATCTGGGTCGGCTTTGTTTTCATTTCACCGGATGCCTTTAAATATGGAATCAATGTAACCTGAATCAGGATGGCATTTTCCCGTCCCATCTCGTGCTGAAACTGACGGATCGCTTCCAAAAACGGCTGGCTTTCGATATCGCCGACTGTACCGCCGACTTCTATAATAGAAATGGTATCTTCCTCCGGGGACTTCTCCCGGTAAAATTTTGATTTGATTTCGTTTGTAATATGAGGAATGACCTGTACGGTACCGCCGCCGTAATCTCCATGACGTTCCTTGTGCAGAACCGACCAGTAAATTTTACCCGTTGTAACGTTGGAATTCTGATCCAGGCTTTCATCGATAAACCGTTCGTAATGTCCCAGATCCAGGTCTGTCTCCGTGCCATCATCTGTTACAAATACCTCTCCGTGCTGGATCGGATTCATCGTACCGGGATCCACATTGATATAGGGATCCAGCTTCTGCATGGTTACATGATATCCTCTCGCTTTGAGCAGCCGTCCCAACGAAGCTGCGGTAATTCCTTTTCCAAGACCGGACACAACGCCGCCGGTCACAAATACATATTTTACGCCCATGCTCTCCTCCTTGCTGCCCTGCAACAGCATTTCCTACTGTCAGTGTGCCGTTCATAAAAATACTTTGTTATCCATAAAAGATTGTGCCTCTTTCTGTAACATGGAACCCATGTTACACATAAAAGAATGTGCCTTGGCACATTCTCGCGCCGAGCGCGGTCGCTTGCGACATTTTTCATCTTCGCGCGAGTGCGCATCTTAGGCACGTCAGTGCCTCTTTCTGTAACATGGAACCCATGTTACAGAAAGAAAGGGGTCAGGAAACCTGCAATGCAAGTTTCCTGACCCCTTTGTCAGCCTACATCTTATGTACGACACTATTTTTCATGCAATGTAGTCTACCCTATCTTTTTTCATTTGTAAAGAGGTTTTTTAATTTTTCCAGTTCCCATGTAGCTTTCTGCAGGCAGATTTCATGCTCGCATGAAAATCTGCCTGCGGAAGGCTACAGAGGGAGCGCCGCTCTTATGAGCAAAAATAGCTGCGCAGCAGCGGAAAGCATCGCAGATGCGTTTTGCGAATGGCGCGGGGGAACTGGATCGCATGCGACGCGCCCTTATCATGCGCCGGGGTTCTCCCCAGCCGCGCCGCCTTCATGCACCAACAGCCTCCGATACGTTTTGTCCATCCCGATCGCTCCAATCGGCGCGGTCACGAGAATCGCAAGCACTGCAACCGAGAGCACAAGCTGTCCGCACGGCAGACCGAGACTCAGCGGAACCGACCCGATCGCCGCCTGTACGGTTGCTTTCGGCAGATAGGCGATCACACAGAACAGCTGCTCTTTTTTATTCAGCTGCGTCCCTGCCATACACAAGAACACGCCTGCTGCACGAAACAGGAGCGCAATCCCGATCATCAAAAGTGCACTCGCACCAGCGCTTGCTGTATACCGGATATCGACCGCCGCGCCGACCAACACAAACAGCACGACTTCCGCTGCCAGCCAGAGCTTGCCGAATTTTTCAGACAGGCGCTTCGAAACCTCCGGCACACATTTTGCCTTCAACATGCACGCCATGCTCACAACCGCTAAAAGCCCGGACACCGGAACGATTCCTTTCAGCCACGTTTCCACTGCCATCAAAAGAAACGACAGACCGAGCACCAGGATCACCTTCATGCTGTTTCGGACACAGTGGGCATGGGCGTATGCCGTTTCAAAAACCCTTGCCAGCACATAACCTGCAGCGGCTCCCAGCACAACGCTGAACACGATCGAAATCGGAATCTGCACAAAGTCCGACGCCTTTGCGCTTCCTCCCTGCGCCATGCGCACAAATGTCGTAAACAGAACGATGACGAAAATATCGTCGCAGGATGCACCCGCCATAATCATCTGAGGGATGCTCTTTTGCGTCCCGTAACTGTTTTCCATCAGCTGCACCATCCGCGGAATCACGACCGCCGGGGAAACCGCCCCAAGCACTGCACCCATCACGGCAGCCTCGACGCGCGTAATTCCAAGCACATACGGAGCAAATAAAAAGAACGCAAAGATTTCAAAGCTCGCTGGTACAAATGCCATCATCATAGCAGGGCGTCCGACTTTCTTTAAATCCGCAAGGTTTAAGGACAGACCAGCTTTTAACAAAATGATAATCAGCGCCATCTGGCGAAGCTCCGACGAAATGCCCAGAATCGACGGATCCAGCAGATTCAGCACATACGGTCCGAGCACGATGCCCGTAAAGAGCATTCCAATAATCCTCGGAAGCCCTATCCGCTCACAGACCGCCGCCATGGCAAGACCTGCCAGAAAAATAAATGCAAGGGATGTTAACATGTTTTCCTCTCATTTCTATTCTCTGTGGAATTGGAATGCGCCCGCTGCGGCATTGCTCTGCGAACATTCTACTGTCAAAAATCAAAAAAGCCGATGTCCTCTGCGATTTTTGTTGCACACAAACATCCTTTCTGCGGACATTTGCAGTCAGCCATCGATGCCAAAATCCTGTCGCTTTTGCATCTAAAATCACAGAAGTCATCAGCTTACAATTCTTTCAAGCGGTTCCGCCATACGGCGCGGGAGAACCTCATTCCCGGAGAGTATTATAACAACACTGCTCTGGTGTGTAAAGGAAAAATCCAGCCTTTTATTTCATCCCCACGAATTTTGCATCCGCTTCATCGAAATAATCGTCCATATTGCTGCTCAATCCGCTCGCTTTCCATGCCTGATCGAAGGGAATGCTTTCCTGATTGCTCAAATAGATAAACGTACTGTCGCTCTCTGCCGCATTCATCCTGCCGCTCACTTCCAGTCGGTACTTGTAAGAATGCCCATCTTCGATCTGCCAGGTTCCGTCGCTCATCTCATAATAAGGAACCATCGTCACTTCCCGTCCTGCCGCCATCTCTTTCTCGACATCCAGAACGTCCGTAGCGGCATAGGTCTTTACCACGGTCGCTTCTTTTTTGCCACATCCGGATAATGCAAACAGCAGGCATAATACAAAAGCGGCACGAATCATTTTTTTCATAGGCATACTCCTCACCGCTTCGCAGATTCTTCAAATACAGGATATTTTTTCTTATCTGCGTCTGTAATTTTGCGAATCACCCTGCAGGGATTTCCGGCTGCAATTACCCCATCCGGAATATTCCTGTTCACAACGCTCCCTGCGCCGATAATGGTATTGCTTCCAATCGTCACGCCCGGCAGCACCGACACGTTCGTTCCAATCCAAACATTGTCCCCTATAGTAATCGACAGAGCGATTTCCAGTCCGCGCCCTCTCTGTTCGCTGTCAATCGCATGACCGGCTGTTGAAAATACGCAGTTCGGAGCAATAAATACATTGTCTCCAAAAGTGACCTTCGCGCCATCCGGTATCGTGACATTATGGTTCGTATAAAAATTTTCCCCTACAGAAATATTGAATCCATAATCACAGTAAAACGGCGCTGTAACGACCGGATTTCCTTTTATGCTTCCGAACATCTGACTCAACAGTTCACCCTGCTATTTACTCTCTGACGGTTTACAATTGGTGAAATTCATAACATAAATCCGCACAACGGGTTCTTGCCTCTACAATCTCCTGGTCATAGTTTGCATCATATAAATATCCGTTCTGTGCCTTTTCCCATTCTGTCATGTTCTTTCTCCTTTTTATTGCAATTACCTATTATATAATTTTACAAATCATCTGTATTTTACAGCCGTTCAACGATCACATCCCCTATTTTGATCTATTCTCACAGCCACCATTCTGGCGTCAGATCCCCCAGTGTTACCACTCTTTCCTTCTCATAGTCCATCATGATTTCTATCGAACGATAATCCTCCGGCATCAGCTGCGCCATGAATTCCCGGCATGCTCCACAGGGCGGAATTGCCTCGCCTTTCCAGTTCACTGCAATGACACGCCGGATCGCGTCCTCGACGTTTGTAATCATATTGAAAATCGCATTGCGTTCCGCGCACACACCCAGTGTACATGCGGTATCAATGCAGACGCCGACATAAATTTTGCCGGAAGCCGACTCTACCGCTGACGCATCGCTTGTTTTTCATTGGCACCATTATAGCATACCTTCTGCCACTTGACTGTCCCAAGCCGTAGAAATAAAATAATCTCAAGGCTTTTAAGCTCCCTGCGGACCATTTTCGCACCTGCAGGAAAATCTGTACTCAGAATGGAGGTCTTCCCAAAATACTATGAAAAAAAGAGCAATCGAATCCCGCGTGGAACAGGTCTATCAGATCCGCCCGGAACATTTAAACGGTGCAGGACGGCTTTTCGGCGGCAGGCTGATGGAGTGGATTGACGAAGTCGCCGGGCTCGTCGGCATCCGTCATTCCCAGTGTAATGTCATCACTGCATCCGTCGATAACCTGAAATTCATCCGCGGCGTGTTTCAAAATGACCTTGTCGTTCTGGTCGGAACCCTCACCTGGGTCGGCAGCACTTCCATGGAAGTCCGGGTCGATACCTATGTGGAAAAACTTAACGGCACACGATATCCCGTAAACCGGGCTTACCTCACGCTCGTTGCCGTTGACGAAACCGGAAAACCGACCAAAGTTCCGGGACTTTTGATCGAATCCATCGGTCAGCAGGCGGAATGGGAAGCCGGACAGAAAAGAAAAGAATTTCGCATCCAACGAAATAAGGAAGGATTTTAATCCTTCCCTTTTTTCATCTCCTGTATCCGTTCATTCATCTCTTTCGCTTCCCGGCGGTAATGCAGAAGAAAAAATAACCAGATCAGAAATGCTGCTGCCAGCTGGGCAGCCATCATCCCGATTTTCTGCCAGACTCCGGCCTCTGGCGAAATCCAACCAACCGCGCATGCGACCAGCGTATAAATCACGCAGCCGCTTCCCATATGGATCACAACACGGATCGGCATCGGCATATTTTCTTTCCGGTAAACGACAGCCGGAACGCCAAAGCCCCAGCCGACCACCACACAACCGACCACCATCTTCGTAAACTGATACCCGGAAAGGCTGAAATTTCCGCCATAATACAGGTCAAATATCATTCCGACAAAACAGAAAATTCCAAGTGCAATCCCTGTGCTGATTCCAACATATTTCGCTGCTTCTTTTACAATCGCTTTCATGCTTTCCCCTCATTTCTGCGCACGCTTTTTGAGCATGCGAGTTTGTGTCAAGTGCGCGCAGACACAAATCTCGTGATTGAAAAATTATATTTTTCAATCTTTATTCCTCCTACAGACCAAGATATTTCTTAAATTCCGGCAGATATTTTCTGGATACATAATCCTTACAGCCGTTTTTCAGCTTCAGAAGAAGCGTTCCGTTAAATCCCGCTTCGATGCTGTCCAGATAGGAAAGATTGACCAGCGTGGATTTCGAAATCTGCATAAACTGCTTTCCAAGCTGCTTTTCTAATTCATAAAGTCTCTTTCTGGAACGATATTTTGAACACTTCCCAAAAAGAATCGTATCCCCGGCCTCCACACGCACCATATAGATTTCCTCCGGCTGCAGAACGACGAGATTTTCCTCATTCTGCAGCACCGTGATCGGCGTTTCCTGCCGGCTGAAGCTTTCCATGATCTTCTGAATTTCGTCCGTTATTTTATCCGCATAAATGACTGCATACGGAATTCGGTATTCCGGTGAAAGTTCAATGCTCACTTTCATGCCCAGACCTCCTTTCCTTTCGTTGACAAAAGCATACACGAAAACATGCGGTTTGTCTCAGGATCGGAGGTAAGTTGACAAAAAAGCACCCTCAAATGCACCTATGGGTTTGCTGCACAAATTTTCGTTTTTATCAAAAAAGGGGCTTGACAACCGGAGTATTTGTGAGTATGATACGTCACATAAAGCAAAGGCGCTTTGGAGAATCTTCTCCGAAGTGCCTTTTTTCGTTCTAAAGAATACCTTCTGCAGGACGAAACGTTTCGTCAGACAAAACACCGAAATGTACAATGCTTACCCTACAGTTGAAAGGAGATTTGATCTATGTCAAAAAGTATTCCTGAAATTTACGGCAGCCTGGTCTTTAACGACAAAGTGATGCGGGAAAAGCTCCCCAAGGATATTTACAAAGCGCTGCGTAAAACAATCGAAAATAACACCCATCTGGAACTGGATGTTGCCAATTCCGTTGCGGTTGCCATGAAGGAATGGGCAGTTGAGCACGGTGCTACCCATTATACGCACTGGTTCCAGCCCATGACCGGTTTCACTGCTGAAAAGCATGACAGCTTCATCAGTCCGGTCGGAGATGGTCAGATCATCATGGATTTCTCCGGAAAAGAACTGGTAAAGGGTGAACCCGATGCATCCAGCTTCCCGTCCGGCGGTCTGCGCGCTACTTTTGAAGCAAGAGGTTATACGGCATGGGATCCTACTTCTCCCGCTTTTATTAAAGATGGAACCCTTTACATTCCTACCGCTTTCTGTTCTTACAGCGGCGAAGCACTGGATAAAAAGACTCCTCTGCTGCGTTCCATGGAAACTCTGAACACAGAGGCAGTCAAGATTCTGCAGCTGCTCGGAAACAAGGATGTTACAAGTGTTTCCACCACCATCGGTCCCGAGCAGGAGTATTTCCTGGTTGACAAAGCTCTGTATGAGCAGAGAAAAGATCTGATCTTTACCGGCAGAACTCTGTTCGGCGCAATGTCTCCCAAAGGTCAGGAAATGGAAGATCATTATTTCGGCGCATTAAAGCCCCGCGTATCCGCATACATGCATGATCTGGATGAAGAGCTCTGGAAGCTTGGCATCCCTGCAAAGACAAAGCATAACGAAGTTGCTCCTGCACAGCATGAGTTAGCTCCGATTTTCGACACGGCAAACGTTGCCGTCGATCACAATCAGCTGACGATGGAAGTCATGAAAAAAGTTGCTGACAAACACGGTCTGGTATGCCTGCTCCATGAAAAACCCTTCGATGGTATCAATGGTTCCGGTAAACACAACAACTGGTCCATGATTACAAATACTGGTGTAAACCTGCTGGAGCCCGGACGTACTCCTGCTGAAAACGCACAGTTCCTGATTTTCCTGATGGCTGTCATCAAAGCGGTTGACGATTATGCAGATCTGCTGCGTATCTCCGTTGCCAGCGCAGGAAATGATCATCGTCTCGGTGCAAACGAGGCGCCTCCGGCTATTATCTCCATCTTCCTTGGAGATGAGCTGACTGCTGTTCTGGATTCCATTGAAAATGATACCTTCTTTGGCAAGCATCCTCTTGTTCAGATGGATACCGGCGCAACTGTACTGCCTCATTTCTTTAAGGATAATACCGACAGAAACAGAACCTCACCCTTTGCATTTACCGGCAATAAATTTGAATTCAGAAGCCTTGGCTCTTCCAGCTCTGTGGCAGGTCCAAACATCATTTTAAATACAGCTGTTGCAGAAGCACTGCGTCAGTTCTACGGAGAATTAAAGGCCTTCCCCGAAGATCAGATGGATGAAGCAGTTCGCGCTCTGGTAAAGAGAGCGATCCTGAAGCACAAAAAGGTTATCTTTAACGGCAACGGCTATTCTGACGAATGGGTTCAGGAGGCTGAAAAGCGCGGTCTGTACAACTTAAAGTCCACTCCTGATGCGCTTCCTTATTTCATTCACGAGAAGAATATCGACCTGTTTACCAGCCATCACATCTTCTCCAAAGAAGAGATCTTCTCCAGATATGAAATTTTGCTGGAGACCTACAGCAAAACCATCCATATCGAAGCAAAGACCATGGAGGATATGGTTCGCCGCGATTTCCTGCCTGCCCTGATGACCTATACAGACGAGGTTGCAGCATCGATCTCCGCGAAAAAAGCAGTTCTTGCAACACTGCCCTGCACCGCACAGGAGAAACTGCTGACCACACTTTCCGGCTATTACGAAGCAATTTATACCGCGGAAGAAAAGCTGGAAGCAGATCTTGCAACAGCAGAAGGCATGAGCGATCAGCCTGCCCTGTCCCTGTTCTATCACGAGACCATCCTGCCTGATATGGATGCAGTCCGCAGCGCTGTAGATGCTGCAGAAACCTATATTCCTGACAGCATCCTGCCTTACCCGAACTACGAGAAGCTGCTGTTTTCCGTTTAAAACAGCCGGAAGGGACACTTTAAAATGAGTTTTTTTGATCCGGAACAAGAGGATAAACTGAAAGAGGAATGCGGCGTCTTCGGGATTTATAATCCCGATGGCAGCGCCGCTGCCCCTTCCATCTACTACGGGCTTTCTGCTCTGCAGCACCGCGGACAGGAAGCCTGCGGTATTGCCGTCTGTAACACAAATGGCCCGAAAGGAAATATCACCTGGCACAAAGACATGGGGCTTGTCAGCGAGGTATTTCATGAAGAATCCCTGGATTCCCTGAAGGGAAATATCGGCATCGGACACGTCCGCTACTCCACGACCGGCGCAAGCACCGTGGAAAATGCGCAGCCCCTCGTCTTAAACTATTTAAAAGGCACGCTTGCGCTTGCCCATAACGGCAACATCACAAATGCATCCGAGCTCCGTCAGTCTCTTCAGGAGGGCGGCGCTATTTTCCGCTCTACGACAGACTCCGAGGTCATCGCCTGCGATATCGCACGGGAAAGAACCCACACCTCCTGTGTGGAAGATGCAATTTTACAGACTGCACGCAAATTAAAGGGCGGTTACGCTCTTGTCATCATCAGCCCCAGAAAACTGATCGGCGTCCGAGATCCGCTCGGTTTAAAACCATTATGTCTGGGCAAACGTGGTGACAGCTACATCCTTGCATCGGAAAGCTGCGCCCTGACAGCTGTAGACGCAGAATTTGTACGTGATATTCTTCCCGGCGAGATCGTTACCATTACCGAAAATGGGATCAAATCCGATTCCCGTCTCATCGAGGAAAGTAAAGCTGCACAGATTCCTCATGCACATTGTATTTTCGAATACATCTATTTTGCCCGTCTGGATTCCACGATGGACAATGTAAACATATATGATGCCAGAATCCGCGCCGGAAAAGCGCTTGCTGCTTCCTACCCGGTTGAGGCGGATCTTGTTACCGGAGTCCCGGATTCCGGTCTGGCTGCGGCAATGGGCTATGCGCAGGCCTGCGGTCTGCCCTTCGCCCTTGCGTTTCACAAAAACAGCTATGTGGGAAGAACTTTCATCAAACCCACCCAAAAGGAGCGGGAGTCCGCTGTTCACCTGAAACTGAGCGTACTCTCCAGCGTCGTCAAAGGCAAACGTCTTGTCCTGATTGACGATTCTATCGTCCGCGGCACGACAATGGCCAGCCTGATCCGTATGTTAAAGGATGCCGGCGCAACGGAGGTGCATGTACGTATCAGCTCCCCTCCTTTTCTTTTCCCCTGTTACTACGGAACCGACGTTCCCAGCAACGATCAATTGATCGCGTCCTCCCACACTGCTGCCGAAATCTGCGCCTCTATCGGCGCAGACTCCCTCGGTTACATGAAGCTGGAGGACTTGAAGCAGATGACCGGGGATCTTCCACTTTGCAAAGCATGCTTTGACAGTCACTACCCTGTATAACTCTCCCCCTGACTGTCAAATGCATACTTTATATATCTGTACCGGAACTGCACCGGTATGGAAAATACCAGCCCGCAGAAATTCTGCGGGCTGGTGTTATGTACAATAAAAACGTCCCGTAAAAATTCTTTACTTATCAACAAAACGACAGTTTTTGAAAGCCTTTCTGTTGTGCTTCCAGCTCCGCAAACAGGTTCCAGACCTGCCTGGTACTTTTCCTTGCCTCTCTCTTTCTCGCCTGATTATAATACATTTTTTCTTTATTGCTTCTCTGCGGAAGCAAATGATAATCCTGTTCCATAATCTTTTTAGCACGGTCATGACCGGCAATATATTTCAGATATTTCGCAGGATGACTATTTTCTCCTGCATCCACCTGTCTGTGATACCTGGCTTTTTTTGCCTGCTCCATTGTCATCTTTTTCCCGCCAAACGGACAGTGGAACAGCTTGTAACACTGCTTCCGGTCAAAAAATACTATTTTCCATGCAGCCATATCCGTAAGTACATATAAAATATCTCCGTCATACTCAATACTCATATGATGCTCTTTTGCCTGACGCTCAATATTCCACGCAGCTTTCCGGTAAGCTTCCGGATAAGATGCTGTTCTCTCTTTTCCTACAAGCAAAGCTATTATCTTCTCAAGCTGCCCTGTCTCTTCTTTCCCATCATATCCGCTGCATTGTATCAGATTCGTCCGTCCTATCGTCTCATCCCAAATTTTCTTATACAGCCTGAAATGCTGCTTTTCTGGATCAAACCGGATTTCCCAACAATAATTTTTCGCCTGGATTTTGATCTGATTTTCTTCCAGCTTCGCTAATCCGTCAATCTCTTCAAGAATCTTTTTCATCGCCGGTTCGTAGTCCCTGTACATTTTGCTGAGCTTACAGCAACATTTACAGGGAGATAATTTTCCAGCTGTTTTCTTCTGTAGCTCCACTAATGTCAGATATCCTTCCTTGATACGATTCAAATACTGACATCCCGGTCTGTGATATATTTTTGACTTACTGCTCATCTGCACGATCATACTCATCTTCTCTCTTTCTGTCCCTGTCTGGAACAATTCCAGCATAACAGATAATGTGTCCAAAAAAACGGACTTGCTCTTTGGATTTTCAAGTTTATAAATTTTTCATTTTTTCCTTGACACGTTCTTAGCACGGTGCTATACTGCCAACATAGCAAAGGTGCTACGACAAAACGTCGCAGCACCTTTTTTTATCCGACACTCCAACTCAATTTCGCATGCGGTCGGATAAACATACTTCGAATCTCGGGCAAACCGGATTGTCTGAGATCCACCTGAAACGATGCAATGGGGCTTCGAAACACAGAAAATCCCTGGCATCGTTTTTTTATACCACAAAATGAGGAGGAAATGTTCCTCTGCTCCTGCAGAGAGCAACCCACGCAAGCGTGGGTGGGCATTTCCCTCCGGGAAACGAGGAGGAACTATTATGACAGAAGAAATCTTAAGCGTTTTAAACGGCGAAGTATTCGGTGTCTGGTTTCTGATCGGCGCCGCGCTGGTATTCTGGATGCAGGCCGGATTCGCAATGGTGGAAACCGGCTTTACAAGGGCAAAGAACGCCGGCAATATCCTGATGAAGAACCTGATGGACTTCTGTATCGGTACCGTTGTTTTCATCCTGATCGGCTTCAGCCTTCTCCTTGGAGAAGACATGGCCGGCATCATCGGAAAACCCGGATTTGACATTTTTACCGATTATGCAAATTTTGACTGGTCAAACTTCGTATTCAACCTTGTGTTCTGTGCAACAACCGCTACCATCGTATCCGGTGCAATGGCAGAACGTACAAAGTTCATTTCCTACTGTGTGTACTCCGGAGTCATTTCCGCAGTCATTTATCCGATCGAAGCACACTGGACATGGGGCGGCGGCTGGCTTTCCCAGATCGGCTTCCACGATTTCGCAGGTTCCAACTGCATCCACATGGTCGGCGGTATTTCCGCTCTGATCGGTGCAGCAATGCTTGGTCCCCGTATTGGTAAGTTTGTAAAGGATAAGACAGGCAAAGTAACGAAGGTAAACGCATTCCCCGGACATAACCTTCCTATTGGCGCACTGGGTGTTTTCATTCTGTGGCTCGGCTGGTACGGTTTCAACGGTGCTGCTGCAACCTCCGTTGAAGAGCTCGGTTCCATCTTTGTTACCACAACCATCGCTCCCGCCATTGCAACTGTTGTTACCATGATCCTGACCTGGGTAAAATATGGCAAGCCTGATGTTTCGATGTGCTTAAATGCTTCCCTTGCCGGTCTGGTTGCCATTACCGCAGGCTGTGATGTTGTAGATGCTTTTGGTTCTATCGTAATCGGCGCAGTTGCCGGTGTTCTGGTTGTCTTTGGCGTATGGTTTCTGGATTACAAGCTTCATGTGGATGATCCTGTCGGAGCAGTTGCAGTACACTGCTTAAACGGTATCTGGGGTACAGTTGCAGTCGGATTTTTCGCTACTCCTTCCGCTCCTGCCTTTGCAAGAGGCTTCGGTGATGGCGTAAGCTTCGGCGCAAACCAGATCGCAGGTGCAGGTCTCTTCTATGGCGGCGGCTTCAAACAG
The DNA here is from genome assembly GCF_025567525.1 of Gallintestinimicrobium propionicum. NCBI lineage: Bacteria > Bacillati > Bacillota > Clostridia > Lachnospirales > Lachnospiraceae > Gallintestinimicrobium > Gallintestinimicrobium propionicum. The sequence goes on from NZ_JAOQJY010000008.1 coordinate 129,326, forward strand.
CTTGGTTTACAGCTCCTTGGTATGTTCGCTACCATTGCATGGACTGCTGTAACCATTACGATCGCATTTATTGTTATCAAAAAGCTTTTCGGTCTTCGTGTTTCCGAAGAAGAGGAAATTGTTGGTCTTGATGCAAAAGAACATGGCCTTCCGTCCGCATATGCCGGCTTCTCCATCATGGATATCTCCAACACCATGACAATGGATGTCAACGAAAACACCGATCTCGGTGTTTCGGATTACGACAAGGCTTCCGAGTTCCAGAAGGATGCAGCTGTCAAGGTTGTGGAAGCTCCGATCACCGCTTCTGCAAGCGGCATCTACAAGGTTGTCATCATTGCAAAGCTGTCTCGCTTCGAAGCACTGAAGACTGCATTAAACGACCTTGGTGTAACCGGTATGACCATGACACAGGTAATGGGCTGCGGCATCCAGAAGGGTGCAGGCGAAATGTATCGTGGTGCAGAAATCGATGCAACCCTGCTTCCTAAGGTAAAGATCGAGGTTGTTGTCAGCAAGATCCCTGTTGATTCCGTCATTGCAACTGCAAAGAAGGTACTCTTTACCGGTCACATCGGCGATGGCAAGATTTTTGTATACAATGTTGACAGAGTCGTAAAGGTCCGCACCGGCGAAGAAAATACCGCTGCACTGCAGGATGTAGAATGATAACACAGCAAAACAATCCATAAACACGGCAGCATGTCGTATAAAAAATCCCGGTCTCCTGTTCCAAACAACAGGAGGCCGGGATTTTTATTCATGACAATAGAATGCTCGCAGAGCGTGCATTCTATTGTTTCATCATCCATCTCGTAACTATAAGACTCCAGAAAATCACATTCCTTTTCCCCCTTTCTGACATTTTCTACACAGACTTTTCCCTTCTCCTATGCTATAGTCAGCGTAAATAGCCTTTAACGCTCTTGGGGGAATATCATAATCCGGGGAAACACCGCACGCTGCGATCTGTTTTCCCTATAAAAAGGAGGACTTACCAATGACAAAAGAATATTCCTGGATGCTCGGCCCTTTTGAAAAGGCTGCCGAAGCCAATCCCTGTCTGGTTCCCAATGCAGTATCCCGTTTTTTCTGCCCGGTTCAGGAAAAGGAACTCGGCTGGGAAGCAAAGGATGTATTTAATCCTGCGGCCGTCGTAAAGGATGACCGCGTTTACCTGCTTTACCGCGCAGAAGATCACGAGGGAAAATATGCAGGAACCTCTCGCATCGGTCTGGCAGTCAGCGACGACGGGCTGCATTTTACCACCATGCCGGAGCCTGTCCTTTATCCCGAAAAGGACGAATTTTCTGTCTATGAATGGGAGGGCGGCTGCGAGGATCCCCGTATTGTAGAAACAAAGGACGGAAGATATTTTCTCTACTATACTTCCTATAACGGAAAGGTTGCACTGCTCTGCTGCGCAGAAAGCACCGATCTCGTCCACTGGGAAAAGCACGGACCGATCTTCAAGGATGCAATGAATGGGAAATATAAAAACCTCTGGTCAAAATCCGGCGCAGTTGTCTGCAGGCAGGAGGGTGACCACTTTTATCCGGTCAAGCTCAAGGAAACCTACTGGATGTACTGGGGAGAAAGTGACATTTATGCTGCCACCTCCGATGATCTGATCCACTGGACACCGGTGGAATTTCTTGCAGATGGTGCAGACCCGTCCCATTCCTTCAGCCAGCACGATTCCCGCTGCAAGGATAACGATGAAGTTGCAAGAGTCCTGCTTCCCATCATCCGCCCCAGAGTCGGCAACTATGATGAATTTCTGTGCGAGCCGGGCCCTCAGGCAATCCTGACAGATGCCGGTATCGTTTTAATCTACAACGGCAAGGGTGACAACCCGGAACGTCTCGGGGGACATGACACTATGTATCAGGGCGGTCAGCTCCTGATCGATCCCGAAAATCCGACCTGTCTGATCGCACGCACCACCCGTCCCTTCATCAGCCCGTCTGAATCCTTTGAGCTGGAAGGACAGGTCATGCCGACCTGCTTTTTGGAAGGTCTTGTCAGCTTCCACGGACGCTATTACATGTACTACGGCACTGCGGACTCCAAGGTAGCCGTTGCGTCTGCGCCGCAGAAGTAAGGCAGACCCTGCAAACGTGGCGAGGATGTGCATAGCTTCTGCAGCCTACGCAGACGTCTCATTTTTCATAGAAATTCCGATTAACCTAAAGGCGCTGTGCAACCGGAGATTATCTCTCACTTCCGTTACACAGCGCTTTCTTCAAAACGTTCTCCAATATCCATTTTCTCTATGACATCACAATATATCGCCACTACTGTCCTGTTGGCCCACTTTCTCCGTTTCTCCCCTACAGCAATTTTTCATAGAATCCCACGATTTCTTTTGCAATCTCCACATCCCGCAGCACATGCCCTGTTTCGATCGAATGATTTCCTCCTGCATAAGCGTGATGCTCGATTCCATGCTTCCTGCAAAAATCTGCCAGCAGTTCCGGCTCCATCCACTGATCCGCTGTGCCGGAAAAGACGATCTGGGACGAACCCATTTTTGTGCCGTTTTTTGCTTCGGTCAGATATTTAAACGTCGGCTCAATCGGCGTGAGGAAAAGGTTGACGATCTGCACACATCCGCCTGTTTCTGCCAATCTTCGGGTCAGGAAGCCCGCCGCCACGGTTCCTACACTTTTTGAAACAAACGCAATTTTATCATATTTTTCCCAATCCACATGTTTCGCCCATGCTTCTGCGCAGGCGCAAACTGTTTTGGCAGTCTCTTTTAAATTATCAAACGGATGCTCCGGCATCCGGCTATATTCCAGTTCCAGAACTTCGTAGCCCTTTTCCTGTCCCATCCGTTTCGCATAATATAACAGCGGACGCGCAGTCGAATATCCGATGCCCGGAAACAACACCAGTAATTTTCTCATTTTCTTTCCGCCTGCCCGATCGTGTCCTGATACCAGACGCTAAACCGCTTTTCCACATCTTCCATTCCTGCAAAGGAACAATCCGGCACAGTCTTTAACTGCTTCCAGCTATCCTCGAGTTCTTCTGCCATCAGCTCCTTAAACTCCCAGGAAAGCATCGCATCATCAATCTCAAAAATCTGTCCGCGTTCCTCTTCGCTCAAAACCCGTCCCGGAATAAAAAATGCCCACAGACGATCCTGCAACAACGCTTCCACTTTCAAATAATAGTCCAGGTCTTTTTTTACCGGTCTGGTCACATCCGACAGATATGCCTCACTCGCATCGTGCAAAAGACAGCCAAGCTGCACCCTTGCCGAATATCCGCGTGCCTTCGCCTCCTCCGCACATGCGATGCTGTGCTGCGCCACGGAATAAAAATGTTTCATGTGTCCGTTGCCGCGGCACAAAAGCGACAGCGCATGGGAAATATCTGTTAAATCAAATAAACCCGGCTCCGGTTGTATCGGGTCAAAATGTTTTCCGGTGTAGGTTGTAATGTAGCTCATTTGTCAGTTCTCCTTCTATTGCGTAAACGCATCCACAGACCCGGCCTCTACAGCATGGCAGGCTTTAGTCCATTTTTTCTTATATTTTCCAATTCTTCTGCCGTCAGACACTGTGCCTCATAAAGTTGCAAATATTCTTTTGATACGTCGGAATCAAAAATCAATACGTCATCCGAATTTATCGTAACATCGATGCCACTGCGATACAGTTTTCCAATCGGATGCTCCGCCATATCCGCAACCCTTCCCAGTAAAACGTTGCTCGTTGGCGTAATATTTAATCTGATTTTATTCTCAGCCAAAAAGCGAATGACGGATTCGTCTCCAGCCGCCGCTATACCATGCTGAACCTCGTCAAGCTCCAATTCTTCTACTGCCGTTCTGATGTCTTTCGCGGTTCCCCATTCTCCAACATGGGCTTTCAGGCGTAATCCTTCTTTTTTTGCCCTTTGGTAAATTCCTTTAAAATTTTCAATCGGCTGCGCGAATTCATCCCCATACAAATCAATCGAATAAAAATTTTTATTTCCCCAAAAATAAGACAAACAATCTTCTAGATAACTGATCGGACAATGCCTTGATAACCCAATCTGAAGCCTTAATTCTATCTCGGGAGCGATTTCTCTTTGTGCACTTGTAAAAGATTCCACCAGCTCATCGATATCATTATGAAAAAATTCTTTTAAGCCCCAAACGTCCTCACCGATTTCGAGCACCGTTACTCCATCTTCTTTCGCCTGTTGAAAGGTCGCACGGATTAAAAGTTTTCTTCCCTCGGTGCTGTTAAAATACTGACCGATATATTTTTGACTCCATTGATCCATCTCTGCCATGGATGCCAAAGGATGCACTAACGGCTCAATTTTTTTACCGGTTGCCTGATATAAGAACCTTCTGCTTCCACCGAGCGCAAAATGATTGTGCAAGTCTGCCTTGGGATATTTTCTTAATGTTTCCAGATTTCCCTGTTCCAATGCGTCCATAAACCGGTCCATAAATCAATTTTCCCCTTAAATGTTTAGATTTTTCCTGTATCCCCATCTTACCATAAGCCACCCCCTGCATCAAGCGACGCGATCTCCCCGATTGTTCTCATTTGTCCGCGGCATTTGGATTTTATATACACTAAAAACCTTATTCTATATATCAAAAACTTGACATTTTTCTTCGAATTATATATACTGAACAATATGTTTGTCGGATCTTCGATCTTTTCTACCTGAAAAAAAATCGACAGGCATAAGATATGTAGAGAAGCAACGGCGCTTTTATCCACAGACAGGATAACTGCGCTTCTTTTTATGGCACAAGGAGGAAAAAATCATGTGTGGAATTGCAGGTTATATCGGAAAACAGCAGGCGGCCCCCATCATTTTGGATGGGCTTTCCAAGCTGGAATACAGAGGCTATGACTCTGCCGGAATCGCCGTTTTTGATGGTCAAAAAATCCATATGGAAAAAGCAGTCGGCCGGCTTCGCGTTCTGGATGAAAAAATAAACCACGGCACATTGCTGCCCGGTTTTTGCGGTATCGGACACACCCGCTGGGCGACCCATGGCTGTCCCTCTGACACAAATGCCCATCCTCATATGAACGAGGAGCATACCATTGCTGTCGTCCACAACGGCATCATCGAAAACTATGAAAAGCTCAAGCAGCGTCTGGAAAAGAAAGGCTATCGGTTTGTATCTGAAACAGATACGGAGGTGCTTGCACACATGCTGACTGAATATTACCGCGGCGATCCGGTCGAAGCGATTGAAAAAGTCATGCACCGCGTAGAGGGCTCCTATGCTCTCGGCATCATGTTTTTAGATCATCCGCATCACATCTACGCCGCCCGCAAGGACAGCCCGCTGATCGTTGGCATAAACGATACCGGAAAATTCATTGCTTCCGATGTTCCCGCCATCCTGCAGTATACCCGGACAGTTTATTATGTGGAAAATGAAGAAATCGTCTGCCTTTCCAATGAGCACACGCGCTTCTGCAATATTGACGGCGAGCCTCTTGAAAAACAGCCCGTCACCATCGACTGGGATATCCACGCTGCCGAAAAAGGTGGCTACGAACACTTTATGCTCAAGGAAATCCACGAGCAGCCAAAGGCTGTCCGTGACACGATTTCTCCCCGCATTCACGAGAATGAAATCGATCTGGGCGAAATCGGTATGACCGACGAAGAAATCAAAAATCTCCGGAAAATATCCATCGTTGCCTGCGGCTCTGCCTATCATACCGGTGCAGCCGGAAAATACGTGATCGAAGAGCTGGCCCGCATTCCGGTTGAAACCGATCTTGCCAGCGAATTTCGCTATCGAAATCCGATCTATCAGGAAAACTTCCTCGTCATCATTGTCAGCCAAAGCGGTGAAACCGCCGATTCCCTTGCTGCTCTCCGTGACGCAAAGGCCCATGGCTGCAAGGTTCTTTCCATTGTCAATGTTGTCGGCAGTTCCATCGCCCGCGAATCTGATGCAGTGCTCTACACCTGGGCAGGTCCTGAAATCTCCGTTGCAACAACAAAAGCCTACAGCTGCCAGCTTGCCGTGTTTTATCTGCTTGCCTTAAAATTTGCCCAAATCCGTTCCGCCATTACACCGGATACTTTCCAGACCTTACTGACTGCCCTAAAGCAGCTGCCTGACCAGATAGAAGGACTTCTTTCTCAGAAAGAAAAGATCCAGTTCTTTGCAAACCACTACCTTGCGACAGAGCACATCTTCTTCATGGGACGGGGTATCGACTATGCGATTTCCATGGAAGGCTCCCTGAAGCTAAAGGAAATTTCTTATATCCACTCCGAAGCCTACGCTGCCGGAGAATTAAAGCATGGCACAATTTCCCTGATGGAGGAGGGTACCCTTGTGGTTGCCCTGGCTACTCAGGATGCCCTTTATCCGAAAACAGTCAGCAACATGATCGAGGTAAAAACTCGCGGTGCCTTCGTAATGGCACTGAGCACCAAAAAGCATCCGGACATCGAAAAATATGCCGACTACGTCCTCTATATCCCGGAAACCCAAAACCTGTTTGCCGGATCCCTTGCCATCATCCCGCTGCAGCTGTTTGCCTACTACGTTTCTCTCGGACGGGGTCTGGATGTCGATAAGCCCAGAAACCTCGCAAAATCTGTAACGGTGGAATGAAACGTCCATGGATAAAAGAATGTGCCTTGGCACATTCTCGCGCCGAGGCGCGGTTGCCTCGGCAACCATCTACCCCTGCGCCGAGTGCGCATCCTCGCGGAGCGTTTTTATCGTATGGAAACGAAGTTTCCTATACGATAAAAAAATCCTGCTTCACAGAATGAAAAAAGCTGTCACCCGGCAAACGATTGCCGGCGCGACAGCCATCTTTCACAATTTATTTCAATAATTCTCCAACGATACGGTTTACAAGGCTTCCATCCGCTCTTCCCTTTACTCTGGGCATCAGCTCTTTCATCACCTTGCCTTTGTCCCTTGCGGAAGGTTCTGCGATACCGAGCTCATTCAAAACAGCCTGAATCGTATTTTTGATCTCGTCCTCTGACATTTCTTCCGGTGCGAACTCGGAATACACCGCCAGACGCTTGCTGCACTGCTCTTTGATGTCCTCTCTGTCTGCAGGCGCGAGCTCCATCGTCTCTTTGGTCTGCTTGATTTCCTTTTTGACAACCTCAAATTCTTCTGCCTCTGTCAGATCTTCTCTTTTGTCAATCTGCTTGTTTTTCAGGGCGGACAGCAGCATGGATAAGGACTCCTTACGCTCCTTATCATGTTCCTTCATTGCTGTTACCATAGCAGCTCTTACAGTGTCAATCATACTCATCTCGAAAATCCTCCTTATGCCGCCTTGGGCACTGCCTGGTTTATCCGTTCCAGACGTCGCTCGTTTTTTTCTGTCTGCTACAAGTATAGCACAAAATGGAAAAAGTTGCACGTCAGATTATCCAGTGATTGAAATCCATCCGCCAATTGATTATCTGAATGATCACTGGTTCAAACAGGCGTGCTGCCTTGGGCTGCCTCCGGTTTCGGAAAAAATCACTCCAGAATCTCCCTGCAGAAATAGCAGGTATAGCGGTTCGGTTTATAGCGCTCCGAAATCAGATTCTCTGCACCGCAATAGCTGCACTTGACAACCCGGTTTCCCTTCGGAATGCTGTCCCACTCATAATACCGCACGCCGACCATACGTCCGCCGGTTTCCTGATGGAGACGCGCCTGTTCCTCGCGCTTTTCCTGCGCATGATCCCTGGCATCCTCCTTCGCTTTCCGTTCCAGATACGCCGTTGTGGAAGTAGAAGACGATGAACTGCCGTCAGAGCCAAAGGTGCTGTTGCCCAAACGGGATGAACTGCTGCCTGCCCCTGATCCGGTTGCGGTCTTTTGAAATGCCATTGCGCTTTCATAAGCGGATTTTTTTGCTCTGCCGGCCGCTGTGGAATAAGTGCTTCCCGTGCGGGCTGCAGCAGAGCCAGGTGTATTGCTGCCCTGTGTTTGTTTCGGATCGTGCTGCCCTGTAGCCTTCTGTTTGTTTTTTACGATCCGCATAATAAACCAAATCATAAAAATAAAAAATATCAAACTGCTCATGCTCTTCTCTCCTTTTCTCCGCTATAGGCAATGATCAAAAGCTCTACGCTCATCCGATCGTTCATCTGCCCGGTTTTGACTGCCTCCTCCGTTTCCACGCAGGCGGTCAACGCTTCCTTTAACTCTTCCCATGTAAAACGTGCGCTCTGAGATACATATTTGCGCACCACAAAGCTGCGAAGTCCCGTTTTTTCCGCGATCTGCTTTTCATCCAGACCTTTTCGTTTCAGCTGCCGAACCTGCATCAGCAGATTGAACTGCCGTGCGATCAGGAACAGAATCCGCATTGGCGGCTCCTTCAACGTCAGCAGGTCATAATATAAATCCAGCGCCTGCTTCTGTCTGCGCATCGCAATCGCCTCGACCATATCGAAAATCTGATTGCCAATCTGCCTCGTGCACACCGCCTCAATGTCTGCCGCTGTAATCACATCCCGTTCCATCGTATAACAGAACAGCTTTTCCAGCTCCCGGCTGATATTTTCCATATCCGAACCGACCCGCTGCTGAAAAAACTGAAGATCGTTCTGTGTGATCCGTTTGCCTTCTTTTTTCAGCTGAATCAAAATCCACTTCTGCAGTGTCGCCTCATTCTGCCGTGCAAACTCCACAACGCGCCCGGTATCCCTGACAGCCTTATACAGCCGTCCGCGCTTATCCACTTCGGTTTCCACAAACACAAAGCAGACGCTCGGCGCAGGGGCTTTGAAATACTCTGCGAGATCCTCTGTCGCCTTTTTGAACAGACCGCTGTTTTCTACGACAATCACCCGCCGCTCTGCAAAAAAGGGCAGCGTCTCCGCCAGATCGATCAGCTGCGCTGTCTCGACACCCTTTCCCTCAAAATAGTGGTAGTTCATCGTGTCCCCGTCCGGAATCAGCGCCTTTTTCAATTTGTCCCGATATTGCAGTCTCAGGTAGGTTTCTTCTCCGTAAAGCAGATAAACCCGTGCAAAGCTGCCGTTTTTGATATCCTCCAGTAGCTGCTGCAACCTAACAACCTCCTGTTCTTTCTCAAAGTCGGGGACAAAAGGTCTTTCTCCCACCTATGAGCAAGCTCCTGCAGGTTTAGGCCTTTTGATCCTGACATTATTCTATATTACCATAGCACTTTTTTGCATTCTCTACAACATATTGACCGGAATTATCAAAAAGGGGCTGTGAAAAAATATAGCCTATAAAAAAAAGGACCAAGGATTCATAATGACTCCAAGGTCCTTCTTTTTGTGTTAAAAT
>NZ_JAOQJY010000009.1:0-26966 GCF_025567525.1 Gallintestinimicrobium propionicum
TTTTTGTTCTGTTTGGAATTTTCAGGGTTGCATTACTGTTTATTTGTCAAGGTGCTGTTCTTCTTATTGGAAGTATTTCCAGAAGAACTTTCGTTCCTGTCGTTCAGACAGCTTATTGAGTCTATCATAAGCAGTTCTGTTTGTCAAGAACTTTTTTCATTTTGTTTTCAGGTTTCTTTCAAAACCCGGTTGCTTATCACTCGCAGCAACAGCTCATTAGTTTATCAGAACTTTCAGCTCGTGTCAAGCATTTTTTATTTTTTGAATTTCTTTTCAGAAATCCGTGTTGCTTTCGATTGCCGCAACAGTCATAAAGTATATCAGGACTGTTTGTCGATGTCAAGCACTTTTTGAACTTTTTTAGAAGTCCATGTCACATATCTCAGTGACGAATGATATCTTATCACAGCTGCCGGCAAACGTCAACATTTTTTTAACCTACCGTTCCTTCGTAGCTCTATGAGCAAAAGCAACGGTGGCGCAGCCACCGCGGGAAGCACCGCAGGCGTGGTTCATGACAATAGAAGGTTCGCGGAGCGTGCATTCTATTGTATTGCGAATGGCGCGTGGAACTGTACCGTCCTCCATTCTGCCTACTTTTTTACTTTTTCTCCCACACCTTCGGCTGATAACGCATATCGGACACCGTATACACCGTGATGAACGCCTTCGGATCCTCCCGATTGATAAAATTCATCAGCTTCTGGTATTCGCTTTTATCCACGATTGTGATGATTTCATTATGCTTTTCCAGATTATACGCGCCAATTGCCTCGTAAACCGTTGCTCCACTATGCAGCTCTTCTATGATAAAGCGGCGCAGCTGTTCTTCTTTTTTCGTAATAATGCAGACACGGCGTTTGATATTGTTGTCAAAAATAAAATGATCCAAAATGATTCCGTTAAAATAGGTGCCCAGAATACTCAGCACCACCGTCTTTTTATCGTATACGAGTGCCGCAGAAAGCGCTACGCACATGCCGGATAAGGACATCGCCTTTCCCAGATCCATATGGAGATACTTATTCATGATCTTCGCCACAATATCCAGTCCGCCGGACGATGCATTTCGGTTAAACAGGATGCTTAATCCAATGCTGACGACCAGAATATAGCAAAGCACATCCAGCTCCTGGCTGTCAGTCAGGGAAGTAAAATCAGGAAACAGAAGTTCAAACATCCCCAGAAACAACGGCAGCATAATGCTCGTATAGACTGTCTTTGCCCCAAATTCCTTTCCACAGGTAAGAAAACCAATCACCAATAAAACCACATTCAGGATCATCGTAATCGCGGACAGCGGAAGCGGTATAAAATTAGATACTACGATGCCAAGGCCGGAAATACTGCTGACCGACGCATGGCTCGGCACCAGAAAAAAATAGACTGCCGCCGCAATAATTGCTACTGCGGCGGTCAGAATCCCTATTTCTTTTATCATTCCTGCAAAATTCCATCTTTTTTGCATACTTCAACTCATTCCTATTCGTCAAGTTTTTCCAGTACAAAATCTATTGCTTCCAGATATCCGTTTAATCCATGTCCGTAAATCTGCTTATCGCAGACAGGAGCTGTCACAGATACTTTTCGGAAATCTTCTCGTTCCATAATATTGGAAATATGGATTTCTACCTTTGGTACGGTAATACTTGCCAGTGCGTCGCGGATGGCATAGCTGTAGTGCGTATAAGCGCCGGGATTGATGATAATGCCCTCTGTCTTATCAAAATACGCTTCCTGGATTTTATCAATAATCGCACCCTCGTGATTGCTCTGGAACACGCTGATTGCAGCATGACAGTCCAGTCCCTTCTGTGCGATCATATTTAACAGATCATTATAATCCTGCGTGCCATAAATTCCTTTTTCGCGGATGCCAAGGAAGTTTAAGTTGGGACCGTTGATGACCAAAAGCTTGCGCAGAGACTTTTTCTTTTCTTTTTCTGCCGCCGCACGGGAAAACTGCTGTCTGTAAAAGAGCTGACCGCCCTCTGCCTGCTGCCCATAAGAGGACTGCCCATAGGGCTGAGATCCATAGGACTGGGCCTTTTCTTCTGTCGAACAGGTGTTTGCCAGTGTCTGTAAATCCCCTTCAGTGTGTCCATCATACGAAGAACGTCCGCCGGATAAAAAGCGGCTGCCGACTGCAGACTGTCCGTAAGAGCCAAATGTTCCGTAGGAAGGTTTTCCGTAGGGCGTCCTTGTACCATAACCAAAGCGCTGACCAAGCGGATACCTCTGGGAATATTTTCCTTTATAGCCGCCCTCCTCCGACGCTGTGTTTGCATTGTCCCGATAGGACGGACGAATCCCGCGCTCGATTTCATATAACACCTGTCCAAAAGGCTTATCGTCCACATCAATAATCAAGTCCGCAGCTTCTTCATACGCGCTGCTTCTTTTTTCAAGAAGTCCCTGGATCTTTGTCTTTAAATCCTCGTCGCCGCCCTGCAGCAGAGGTCTGTTGGTATCTTTTTTGAGCCGTTCATATAAGGTTTCCGCTTTTGCACGCAGATAGACTACCTTTCCGATCTCTTTCATCAGGGTACGGTTTTCTTCCCGTACCGGAGTTCCGCCGCCGACGGAAATTACCTGATTCTTCGCTGTTTCCTTCAATTCCTGAAGCGTCTGTGTCTCCATCTGCCGGAACGCTTCTTCTCCGTCCTGTTCAAAAATTTCCCGAATCGATTTTCCCTGTTTCTTTTCAATCAGACGATCCGTATCCGTCATCTGTCTCTTGAGCCGATACGAAAGCTTTACTGCCACACTGCTCTTTCCGCATCCCATAAAACCGATCAATACAACATTTCCCACTGCCTGTTTCCTCACTTTCCACTTAATTCCTGTTCCATTCTCTGATAAATTCTGTCCGCTGTCTCTTTGGAAACTGCTACGTTATTCCACAATTCAAACGCTTCCACACCCTGATACAAAAGCATCTTCAGGCCATTATACGCCTCTTTGCCATTTTCTTTTACCAGACGCATAAATTTCGTCTCCGCCGGTCGATAAATCAGGTCATAGCCGGTGCCCACCTTTTCATAAAAAGCGCTGTCCTCCACTGCCGCCTTTTCGCTGTCCGGAAATAATCCCACACTGGTCGCCTGAATCGCCAGATAGTCTCTTCCATCGAGTCTTCCAGCCTCTGCAATTGTTCTGGCATGGATCGCCTGATAGCCGGTTTTCTCCTTCACTTCTTCTGCAACACTACACGCCTTATCGACACTGCGGTTTAAAATAGTGACCCGTTGTGCGCCCTTCTGTGCGCACAAAAACGCAATTGCCCTGCCAACTCCGCCTGCGCCGAGTATCACGACATCACGGTCTTTGATTTCAACCTTATCCTCCTGCATCGCACGGTATAAGCCGCTCATATCCGTGTTGTAGCCGCGATATCCGCCCTCTGTGCGGACGAGCGTGTTAACAGATTCCACATCTGCCGCCAGCTTATCTGCGCTCACCAAATAAGGAATTACCGCCATCTTGTACGGCACTGTGACGTTTAAGCCCAGTACGTTTAACGCATACGCACCTTTGACCGCTGCACCCAGCCCCTCCTTTTCCACCAGAAAGGGCAGGTATGCCATATCGCAGCCGCATGCCGCTGCCAGCGTATTGTGGATCATCGGGGAAAGCGTATGCTCCACCGGGTTCCCGATCAGACCGCACAGTCTCGTCCTGCCTCCGATCTCTACTGCTCCTACTGTATCCTTTTCGTCCATCCTGTTTCAGTTCCTTTACTGCATTTCTTTCCGGCTTTTCTGCCGATAATAAAAGTGTAGCACAATTTTTTCCAGCTGTCTTTTAAAAATGATCTGGATTTCCTCTTTGGGATGGATCGGTTTGACCAAAATACTGCGGATTCCGCTTCTTTTTGCGCCCCAGACGTCCGTAAAAAGCTGATCGCCGATAAAAAGAGTCGTTTCTTTTGTCGTCCCCATCCGGCGCATCGCCTCTTCATAGCCTTTTACCGACGGCTTATCCGCCTTGAAAATATAGTCTGCATACTTTACATCCTCTGCGAAGCTTTTTACGCGCGGTTCCTTATTGTTCGACAAAAGCACCGCCGAAAAGCCGATGGTATGCAGCTTTTCAAACAGCGCTTTTGCACGGTCGTCCGCCGGCGCGCCATGCGGCACCAGCGTATTGTCCACGTCATAAATCAGTCCGCGGTATCCTTTTCGGTACAGCGCCTCGTAATCGATTCCATAGGAGGTATCCGCCGTTTCATCCGGATAAAAAATTTCCAACATGCCCATTTATGCTTCATCCTCTCCGATTCCTGCCGCCTCCAGCAGCTCTTTTGTGTATTCGTGCTGCGGGGAAAAATAAACGGTATCCACATCACCGCTTTCGACAATTGTGCCGTCCTTCATAATCATAACCCTGTCGCAGAGCTGATAAACAACGCGCATATCGTGGGAAATAAATAAAATCGACAGTCCCATTTCCTCCTTCAGCTGCTCCAAAAGCTCCAGAATCTGTGCCTGAATCGTCACGTCCAGTGCAGAAACCGCCTCATCCGCCACCAAAAGTCCGGGATTTGTCATCAACGCTTCCCCGATGCAGACTCTCTGTCTCTGCCCACCGGAAAGCTGGTTCGGGTAACGGTCTGCAATTTTTTCATCCAGACCGACTTTTTTTAACATTTCGAGTACCTTCTGCCTCCGTTTTTTTCCAGGAAGCTTTCCCTGAATTCGAAGCGGCTCTTCCATAATCCAGCCGATTTTCTTCGCCGGATTCAGGGAGCCATACGGATCCTGAAACACCATCTGCGGACGATTGCCGGACACGATCACCGTCCCGGAGTCCGGCTTTAACAGCCCCAGAATTACCTTCGCGAGCGTGCTTTTTCCACAGCCGGATTCACCCACAAGCCCCAGCACCTCGCCTTTCTCCATCGTAAAGGACAGATCCTTTAACACTTCGTTGCGTTTTCTCTTTTCAAACAGGCTGTGCCGTTCCGAAAAAAAGCCGATTTTCAGATGCTCTGCCTTTAAAATCACGTCAGCCATGTGCTTCCTCCGTTTTTGCGCTACGTCCGGAATTCTTTTTGACACAGCGAGGAATTGCTGCAATCAGCTTCTGCGTATATTCCTGCTGCGGGTTCTCAAAAATATCCTCCATCGCTCCCTGTTCCACAATTCTGCCGTCTTTCATGACGATCACGCGGCTGCAGAGTCTGCGCACCAGGCTCAAATCATGGGAAATAAACAAAATGGCAGTTCCTTTTTTCTGGTTGATCCGCTTTAACAGCTTCACAATCTGCGCCTGAACCGTTACATCCAGCGCAGTCGTCGGTTCATCCGCAATCAGAAGCTTCGGCTCACAGATCATCGCAGCCGCGATCATGACGCGCTGTCTCTGTCCACCGGAAATCTGGTGCGGGTACGACTGATAAATCCGCTCCGGGTCTTCCAATTCCACCTGTTTTAACAGCGTCAGCGCCCGTTGCTTTCTCTCCTGCGCAGACAGCTCCGGATGATGGATGCGAAGCGGTTCTTCCACCTGCCAGCCAATGCGGTAAACCGGGTTTAACGATGTCATCGGCTCCTGAAAAACGACGGAAATATCGTTTCCCTGAAGTTCTCTTAAAAAGCTTCGTTCGCAGTGCAGCAGATCGGTTCCCTCGAATAAAATTTCTCCCGTTTTTTTCATATCATGGCGGGACAAAAGTCCGGCGATCGCCAGTGCGGTCATGGATTTTCCGGAACCGGATTCCCCTACCAGTCCGACGATCTCCCCTGCGTCCATATGGAAGCTGACCTGATGCACAACCGTTTCGGGCACCAGGTGATCATGAAATTCGATATTCAAATCCTTAACGTCAAGCATCGCCTTACTCCTTTTCCCGATCCTTTAATCCTTCTCCGAGCAGAGAAAATCCCAGCACCAGCATAATCAGAAAAATTCCCGGAAACAACGCAAAGCCCGGGGCAGAAAACAGATAGGTCTGTGCTTCCGACAGCATTCTTCCAAGACTGGACTGCGGCGGCTGCACGCCGATGCCCAGATAGCTCATCCCTGCTTCCGCCAGCACGGCATTGTTAAAGCCGATCATGATTGCAGACAAAAGCACCGGTACGGTATTGGGCAGGATATGGACAAACATAATTCGCAGATTGCCCGCTCCCGCCAGCTTCGCGCTTCTGACATAATCCATATTTTTACAGCGGATAAACTCGCCGCGGACAATTCTCGCAAAGCTCGGGATAAATGCAATGCCCAGCGCAATAATCACGTTCCATGTGCCGCCGCCAAGAAGGGTTACGAACACAAGCGCCAGCAGGATGCTTGGAAATGCAAACAGCACATCGTTGATGCGCATCAAAACTTCATCCAAAATTCCACCGAAATATCCGGTAAACGCCCCGATGATAACACCAAATACCGTGCCGATCGCTACTGTGCCAAGCGCCACGCAAAACGTCGTGCCGCCGCCTTTTAATACTCTGCTGAAAATGTCCCGTCCGAAATTGTCGCAGCCCATCAGATGCGAAAAAGAGACGCCGGATAGCTTTGCTGCGTTATCCATCGTCTCCGGATTATAGGGTGTCCAGAAAAAACCTACCAGAATCAGCGTCAGCATGATTCCGGTAAGCCAGAGTCCAACTGTCAGATTTTTGTTCATTTTCTTTTTCATAATCGCCTAATCAATCCAATGTAATTCTGGGGTCCATCTTCTGATACAGAAGATCCACCAGGAAATTTGTAAAAATAACGATAAATGCGATAAATACAATGATCGCCTGTACTACAGGATAGTCCCGGTTGGAAATTGAAGTCAGCAAAATCCTGCCCAGTCCGGGGATATTGAACACCCGTTCGATAACAATACTTCCCGCGACCATATCCGCAAGCGCCATGCCCAGAAACGTAATAACCGGAATGATCGCGTTGCGCAGCACATGCTGGTACAGCACTCCTTTGGTATTATTTCCCCTGCTGTATGCCGTGCGGACATAATCCAGCTTCATCTCAGACAGTACGGATGTGCGCAGCAGCTTGATCGCCATCGCCGCTTTCGGCAGCGCAATCGCGACCGACGGAAAGATCAGGTATCCCAGAAAGCCTGTGACACTCGTCGTATAGGACACATACCCGCCCGGTGTAAACAAATGCAGCACAAGACCAAACAGAAGCGTGATCAGGATGCCCGAAAAGAACGGTGGAATCGCCATGATCACCTGATTGACGATCAGGACGATACGATCTACCTTTCCACCCGCGTGATGCGCGCAGAACAGACCGACCGGAATCGAAACTGCCACCATAATCAGAAAGGACATCGCCGTAAGTGTCAGCGTGACCGGAATCTTTTCGGCGATCATGCTGCGCACCGACATCTGATACTTGTAGGAGGTTCCGAAATCTCCCTGTATAAAATTGACCGCCCAGCTGCCAAAGCGCACCAAGAGCGGTTCATTTAATCCCATCTGTTCCCGCAGCGCCGCCAGTTTTTCAGGGGTCGCCTGCGTGCCCAGCATCGCTGTGGCCGGATCTCCCGGTATTACGGCAAACGCCGCAAATACCAGGAAAGATACCACCAGCATAGTCATCACAAAACCAGCCAGTTTTTTTGCCAAATACTTCATGAATTTTTACTCCGTCTGTTCGTCAACGATATACAGCTTTGCAAAATCCTGTACATACAGCGGGTAGAACTCGTAACCGCCGTATTTTTTGTTCAGGGCTACAAAGGAAGGCAGATCCTGAATGTATACATTTGCCGCATCCTCTGCCAGAATCTTTTCGCATTCCTTATAATATCCGGTCTTTTCGTCATCGTCTGCGCTTGCTGCTGCCGCTTTGTATGCTTCGTCATAGGCAGGATCATTAAAGTTAATGAAATTATTGGAAGCAGTGCTTTCGAATCTGGACAGCAGCGCTGCTGCAGTCAGACTGGATGCGTCTACGCCAACTACGGTCGCTTCATAATTACGGTCGGAATAAACATCAGACAGCCAGCTCTCCCATTCGATCAGCTGGATGTTGGCAGTTACACCGATCTCCTTTAACTGTTCTGCAATTACCTGCGCGGTATCGATATGCTGCTGATAGTTGGAAGGAACGGTCAGCGTAAAGGAAAATCCGTCGGGATAGCCAGCCTCTGTCAACAGCTCCTTTGCCTTTTCGATATTGGTCGTATACAGATCATTTAACTCTTCCATATAATATTTGCCGAACGACGGGAACATGCTGCTGCCGATCTGCGATCCCTTTCCATCGGAAATCATGTCCATAATGCCCTGCGGATCTACCGCATAGCAAAGTGCCTGGCGAACCCGTACATCGTTAAAGGGCTCCTTTGCATTGTTTAAATACATCGCCTGCACAAGGTTCATCGTACCTTCCAGCACATCGAAATCATCGGACAGCTGATCTGCCTGTGCCTGGGAAATTCTCGCAAACATATCAACTGAACCGCCGTTTAAGCTGGTCACAATCGTGTCCGCATTCGCGATTACCTGAAGCTTTACGGTATCGATGTTTGCCGGTGTACCCCAGTATTCATCGAATTTCTCTAAGATCACATTTTCCTGAGGGGAACGGGATACATATTTGTACGGGCCGGTTCCGATCGGATTGCTCTCAGGATCCTCGTTGGCTGCCGGTATGATCGCTGCGGTCAGGTAAGGGAGGAAGTCGGTATTTCCTTCTTTTAATACGATCTCAACGGTTTTCTCATCAATGATATTC
Organism: Gallintestinimicrobium propionicum; assembly: GCF_025567525.1. Classification (NCBI taxonomy): domain Bacteria; kingdom Bacillati; phylum Bacillota; class Clostridia; order Lachnospirales; family Lachnospiraceae; genus Gallintestinimicrobium; species Gallintestinimicrobium propionicum. The sequence continues at coordinate 8,701 of NZ_JAOQJY010000009.1, forward strand.
ACGCTGTCAATCGCCAAAAAAGCCGATACCAACGGGTCACCGTTACTGGTATCGGCACATCTGTCAATGGAATATTTTACATCTTCCGCCGTAACAGTTGTGCCGTCATGAAATTTTACCCCATCGCGAAGCGTGAAGGTATACACTTTTCCATCTTCCGAAATGGTATGGCTCTCTGCTACAGCGTCGTTTAAGTTTCCTTCGCTGTCAGGCTTTACAAGACCTTCGAATACATTGAACAATACCTCTTTGGTTCCCGCCGCCACTGCTTTGTGGGGGTCAAGACTGTCCACATCCTGAGGAATTCCAATGGTAATCTGAGAAGATTCCTTTCCCGCCTTATCGCCCGAGCACGCGCCCAGTGCAATAGTCAGTGCTGCGCACACCAAAGTCAAAAGAACTTTTTTTCCTGCTTTTGTCTTCATGTGTTTCTCCTTTTTGATTTGATCTTTATTCAGTTGTACTTTCCGGTTGCGGCAGCTGTCCGCACCAAAAAGCTGTGTCGGGATACACCAACGCGTTTTTCATCGGGAAGCGAATTCCCGTGCGGCGAAAAACAGAGCGTCGTCTTTCCCAACGCCTCACTTATTGTATACAGGAGTGAATCAAATTGCAAGATTTATTTTTTCTTTTTTTCAACGGCCTTGCGCAGTTCGTCAAAAAAGGTATTTACGTCTTTAAATTCGCGGTAAACAGAAGCAAACCGCACATAGGCGACCGCATCCAGATCTTTCAGTTTGTTCATGACCAGCTCCCCGATCACGCTGCTTGGGATCTCCTTTTCTTCCCTGGAAAAAATATCTGTCTCCACTTCGTCGATCAGCCCTGTGATCTCGTTGGCGCTGACCGGACGCTTATGGCAGGCACGCAGCACGCCGGCTTCGATCTTGGAACGGTCGTAGGGCTCCCGGTTGTTATCTTTTTTGATGACAATCAGAGGGATCGTCTCTACCTTTTCATAGGTCGTAAAACGTTTGCCGCACACATCGCATACCCGGCGGCGGCGAATCGCGTTATTATCATCGGATGGACGGGAATCAATTACTCTCGTATTGTCCCGACCGCAAAAAGGGCATTTCATCTTTCTGCTCCTGTCTGCCCGAACAGAAAAAATCCGGGCCGTTTTCATTCATTCCTCATGCAGAAACTGCTGTAGTTTCAGCACTTTCTACTATGAGTAAATTATAATGAAAACAGCCCGAGCTGTCAATCATTCCCTGATTTTGCAAGCTTTTTGGCGCCTGCCTTTTTTGAAAAGACTCTGCCTGCGCCACATTATTGCTTCTGTCCGTACTCCGTCGGATAGACCGAACCGAATTTTCGGAAATTGCCCGGGGTCAGTCCGGTCGCCTCTTTAAAGCAGCTGTGAAAATAATTTTCATCCGTATAGGACAGCCGCTCTGCGATTTCCTGAATCGACATGCCGGAATAGAGCAGATAGCGCTTTGCCGCTTCGATTTTCTGTTCTCGCAGATACTGATACGGCGTGATCTGATAGCGGTTCCGGAACTGGTTGATCAAATGGTTTCTGGAATAATGCAGACTTTCACACAGCTGCTCTAACTTGACATTTTCCTCCACATGCAGATCGATCCATTCCTTAATCTGCTCCGGAAGCGTGCGGGTATGGCTGCTGCCCTGGTTATGAAGCTTCTGGAGGATCTCCAGCACTGCGACTGCCGTCTCGTCCGCCATTTTATCGTAATCCCCATCGAACTGCTCCAGGCGCTGCAGGAGTGCTTCCATCTGCCCGGAGATATCGCAGTTGTGCATCAGGTATACGGTTCGGTCCAGATAAGCAGAAAACATTGCTTCCGCCATCAGTCCGTTAAAGCAGATCCAGATCTTCGTCCACGGTTCCTCCTCATCCGACCAATAGCAGTGTGGGATGCCTCTTTTTAAAAAATAGACATCCCCCGCCCGCGGCTCCAGGCGTTGTCCGTCGATCACCAGCATCCCTTTTCCGCTGTAAATATATTCAAATGAATACAGATTTTCCGGCTTTCTCTCGATCCGATATGTCCCATCACAATAGGATACTCCTGCTAACAGGACGTTAAATGGCCGGTCTTTTTTTTCATAATTCCAAAAGCTGCAAATTTTTTCTGTCATGTCTTCCTGTCGTTCCTTTGTCACTTCTATACGGCGGAATGTCTGCATGCGGGCGATTCTGTTCTTCCTAACACTGGAATGCCCGAAGGGCGTGCATTCCAGTGTTGGAAATCAGTCCAACAGATCTGCTTCTGCCAGCTGTTTTGTCTGTTCGTCATAATGAAGCGTTTTGATCTCGAATCCTTTTAAAGATACCGGGCAGGCAACACCTGCAAACGGCAGTTCTACAACTGCTGTGGTATCTTTACCGGTGCTCTCATAAAGACGAAGCGTATATCCTTCCCCGTTTTCTGCCTTTTTCCATGCAGAGACCAGAACATTTGCCTGATCGACCAAAATTGCGGGTGCTTTCTTTTCTCCGGCTCCGGATGCATTGAGGGCGAGCACATAAGGCTCTTCATTGTAAGCCTGTGCAGTGCGGTCCACATTGTCCAAAAGATCTGCCTTTCCTGCTTCAAAGCGGAATGCAAACTTACGTTCTCCCTGTTCCATCCGAACGGTGTGACGAACCTCATGCAGCGTCTTTTTCTCATCGAAATCCGCTGCAGAATAGCCCGCAGAGTGCAGCAGCGTCAGTCCGATCACGCCGTCTTCGATGCTGCTTCCGTAGCTGCCGCCGTTGACTGCCGTAAACGTCTTTTCTCCGTCCGTCCACGCATTCCAGCGCTGTGCGACAACTTCCTGGCCTTCCTGTGCCAGAGCTTCCCTGCCGAACATTACCTGTCCGTAATAGGTTCCCTGCTCCATTGCAGACGGAATCATCCATTTCAAAACAGTATCGTTTTCGTTCCAGTATACGCCGATTTCCACATCCATATGCGTATCGTTCTTCGGCAGAATATAACGCTGATACAGCTTGCTGTTATGCCAGCCAAACAGCGCTTCCACAACCGTACGCACCTTACCGTCCTCGATCACGCGCACAGAGGGATCGATCTGCTCGTATAATCCGGAGAATTCGCTTCCCTCGTGATCTGTCAGCAGTGTAAACGCTCTGCGCGCTCCGGGCTCATTTTTCCAGAGTCCCCAGGAATTATAAGTACCGTCGATCGCTACCGGGCAAAAGCTGCCAGGCTTTAAGTATTCGGTATCCCCGACCTTCCAGGAATCCACCAGACCAGTTCTGGGGTTGATCTCTATACGCATTTTGCCGTTGTCAAAGACAAAGTTTTCTTTTCTGGAAATCCGTTCAAAGGTCGGACGCTTTTCGATCGCATCAAACCAGACATCCACCCAATTCATCGCACATGGTTTTAAGGTTGCTTCCACGACAACTCTCTTACGCCAGTCGATGCAGAAATGACTGCATTCCATCTCCGACTGGGTCGGCACTTCTTCGCCGTTTACAGATGCTCTCGGATGATAGAAGCAGGGATCCCAGTTCTGTTTGGGCAGTCCGACTTCAAACGCGAACTGTCCGGTAATCGGATACGGATGCGGGTTGTATAAAAATGCGCAGGAGCTTCCTTCTTTGATCGGTGCCTCACCTGCAGTCAGCGCAATCGCACTTCTGCAGTTGACGCGGGACATCAGCTCCAGACCGTGATCCAGCAGGCGCAGCGTATCTTCTTCTACCTGCTGTGTACCGGAGCCAGGCAGCGCATCATGAAACTCTGAGAACAACAATGCACGAACTGCTTCGTGAATCTCTTCCTTCGGATATTTCGTGCCGTATAACAGCTCTGCCTGCGTCGCCATCTTTTCGCCGACTAAAATCTCATTTTCCAGCAGGCGGTGCTTCTGTTTTACCCGAACCTGAGACGTATAGCATCCCTCTGCAACCGGATTCAGGCTCTTTTCCACAACCGGATAGGAGGTTTTGGCCGCTTTTCTCTCTTTAAAGTAAGCTTCCGGATTGGAGTGGATAATCTCCAGTTCGTCCGCACGCTCTTTGATCAGCTTTGTCACATCGGTCAAATCTACTCTGGAGGGTCCGCCGCCGTGGTCGCCGACGCCCCAGAGATATAAGGATACCGGTTCGTCCTTCGTATCTTCGAGGAACTGTTCCAGTTCTTTTCCGACATGCCCGTAAACGGAGTTATAGTTTTCATCGGAACGATGCACCAGAACCTCCGAACCGGCAAGACCTTTCCACAGATAATCCTGTTCCTCAAACGGGAACTGCGCCTTTGCCGGACGGCATACCACATAAGTATCATAGCCAGCCTGATTTAAGATCTGAACCAGACCTACAGAATGACCAAAGGAGTCAAAGTTAATCGCCGTTGTCGGGCGCACGCCGAATTCTTCTTCGAAGAACCGGTGTCCTTCCGAAATGTTTCGGATAATGGATTCGCCGTTTGGCATGTTGCAGTCGGGCTGCAAATACCAGCCGCCCATGATATGCCATTTGCCCTCTTTGACCTTCTGCTGAATGCGAGCAAACAGCTCCGGCTCATTTTCCTTTACCCATTCGTATAAAATCGCTTCGTTGTGGTTGAACACAAAGTCCGGAAATTCCTCCGTAAAGGCTTCTGCCGTGCGGAATGTGGAAAGCGCTTCCGTGCAGCCTTCCTGCCAGCGCCAGAGCCATACAGGGTCGAGGTGTGCGTTACAAATTAAGTGTACCCGTTTCATATGATTTCCCCTTTTTGTGCGTTCTCTATTGTTCATGACAATAGAATGTTCGCAGAGCGTTCATTCTATTGTTTATTTTTTGTACGGCAGACACGCAAACTGCTGTGCTACCGCCGCGCTGCAGCCCCATGCGCAGCGCGGGAACTCATTGGTCGGGAACTCCCATGCCGTCCACATCAGGTTCTGCGTGTTACGGTGCAGCCATGCGCTGTCCGCATTTTTCTCCATCCATGCAAAATATTTGGTCTGGTTCTCTTCATAAACGAGCTTGCTGAGCCATCTTGCCAGAATCCCCTTAAATCCTGGCATGTCGTCTCCATCCGCTTCGTTGTTCATGATGCCGTTTTTATACAGGTATTCCATTGTATAATCCGCTGCCAGAACCGCATTTTTTACATATTTCTCTTCACCGGTAAGCTGATGTAAAAATACACTCGCTCCGATAAAGGTTCCCTGGTTATAGGTCGAACACCACGCATTCAAGCCCTTTTCCAGGTTATAACAATCATACACCGCGCCATCTTCGCCAAAGAGCTTCTTCACTTCCCAGTCATAAATCGCAATCGCACGATCCAAATAACTCTGATTTTGAGTAATCTGATATAACAGGCTCGCTGCAATTGCTGCAGGACCGTTGATGCAGGCGTTTTTCGTCGTATTTTCGATTCTCCAGAACAGGCCTCCGCCCAGATCGTCGCTCCATGCGCGGTCAAAAACCAGATTGAAATGCTTCTCTGCCTGCTGCAGATAAATCTCTTCGTGAAATGCCTGATAGGCTCTTGCACAGGCAATCGTCATCCACATGATATCATCATTAAACGGATTGTTCGACCAGTCTTCTCCAAACTCTTTGACAAATCCGCGGTACATTTTACCCATCAGTTCCTGATAATAAGGATCTTTGGTCTTATCCCAGGCATCCATGACAACTTCCATGATCTCCGCCCTCGGCCAGTAAAATTCGCCGGTAATCATGCCGGTTCCATCCTCATCATCCCGGAAATATCTTGCAATAAAGCTCTTCATCGCCTTATCTGCAATCTGCATTCTGCTGTTTGTATCCATTTTGTCTCATCCTCCGCTGTATGTTTCATTCCAGTCCGACAACTACTTTTTCGTCGACAGATATCATTTCTAATGTATGCTTTTTAAACCGGTTTGTAAAGGTGAAAAGCTGATATTCTTTTTCGTCAGCACTGCTGCGCAGATATCTTGATGCCCTATTTCAAACAAATTTCTATGAAATAAAAAAAGCCTTGAAAACTCAAGGCTTTTTTTATTTCCTGCGGAAGATGGGACTTGAACCCACACGATATTGCTATCACAAGATCCTTAGTCTTGCTCGTCTGCCAATTCCGACACTTCCGCATAGCGGTTAACCGCTGCAAGAAGTATAATAGCATTATGCCGTCGGAAAGTCAACAACAAATTTTATTTTTTTTCAAGATCTGCCCGAATGGTTTCCCAGATGCAGGATGCCGCCAGATCTGAGCCCGCCGGTGAGGCATGTGCGCCGTCCTCCGCATACATTTCAATTTCCGGGTGATTCTTTTTGTACTGCCACCATTCTTCCCCAACCGGTGCCAGCAGTGCATCAATTTCTTCTGCAATTTCCCGATGCGCTTTCGTCATACGAGGCTGCACCGCTTCCTCTTCCTTCATCGCCCAGGTCATGTAAATGACAGGCGTACTGTTTGCTTCCCGAATCCAAGCGTTCAATTTCCGCGCCGCCTCGAAAAACTTCTCCTCCGGTCCAAACGGATGCGCATGCTCCTGCAAAATAACATAATCATAATTGCCGAACAGAATATCAAACCGCACATCCGGCTCTGCAACATGCTGTGCCAGGAACCAGCCGCCATGGGCGATCATCGTAACTTCGCAGTCATAGCCTGCCGCCCTCGCTTTTTTTGCCGCCATCAAAGGCATATCATTATAATAAGTATGACTGTTTCCAATAAATAACAATCTCAGTTTTTTTCCCATCGCTTTCCTTCCGGCAGATTCTGCCGCCTCCTTCTTTTCGATTGTAGCACAGTCCAAATCAAAACACAAGGTTCGAAGCCTCCACAGCGGAAAGCATCCACGATGCGATTCGCGACAATAGAATATTCGTGGAACGCGCATTCTATTGTATTGCGAATGGCGCATGGGAACAGTAACATTTTTATTCCTTAAAGCTATTTTTTTACAAAAAAGACTTGCATTTTGTTTTATACTGTGCTAGTATTTTATCTTGTCAGCGGCAAGCAGACAATGCAGGAATGGCGGAATTGGCAGACGCGTACGGTTCAGGTCCGTATGATAGCAATATCATGAGAGTTCAAGTCTCTTTTCCTGCACGGTAAAGCACATCACATTGTGGTGTGCTTTTTTGTTCCAGTAAATAGGAATAGCAAAAAATTTGTCATTTTTTTCAAAAAAAGCTTGCACTCTTCGATTCTCTGTGATAACATATTTTTTGTTGACAGCGCGTGGTTTTCAAAAGCCACAGTCAATAAATGCAGGAATGGCGGAATTGGCAGACGCGTACGGTTCAGGTCCGTATGATAGCAATATCATGAGAGTTCAAGTCTCTTTTCCTGCACGGTAAGACACATCACAATGTGATGTGTCTTTTTTGTTTCATAGGACGCAATTTCTTATGAAACAATAGAATGCACGCTCTGCGAGCATTCTATTGTCATGAATAAATAGGAGACGTCCCTCACGTCTCCTCATCAGCTTCCCGTTCTATGCTTTCCCGCCGTTTTTCCTTATTCAGTCCACCGCTCGTAGGAGATACGCTGCTCTTTAAAAAGCTTGCGCGCATCACGGCGTTCTCTCCGAACTTCGAGCGGATCTGGTCGATCGCCTGATTCGCTTTTTCCAGCTTTTCGTAATCTACCGAATCAAACAGGCTGTACTGACGATATTCGAACTCCGTCAGCCGCGTTGCCGTCACGTTTAAAAGACGCAGTGGCTTTTTCCCGTCCCACATCCGCATCAGAAGCGTCCATGCTGCCCGGTAAATTTCCTCCGTCACATCCGTCGAAGATTCCAGCTGCATCTGCCTGCTGCTGTTTTCAAATCCTGCCGTGCGCATTCCGACCGACACGCCGCCCGCCTTTTTGTGCTCTGCACGCAGCCGGATTCCGACTGTTTCGCATAAAGAGAGCAAAATCTGACGCGCATAGGCAGGGTCTGTCACATCCTCCGGCGTCGTGACGCTGTTTCCGCATCCTTTATTTTCCGCATCCATATCGAACATTCCGGCGCTTTCATGCCCTCTGGCATACTCCTGCAGCGCAAGCCCATGCTTTTTCATATGCGCAAAAAGCATCCCGGAATCCGCCTGCGCCAGATCCCCAATCGTATAAATTCCCAGACCTTTCAACCGTTTACAGGTCGATTTTCCGGCAAACAAAAGATGCTCCACTGGAAGGTTCCACAATTTTCCAGGAACTTCCTCAGGAAACAGGGTGTGCACCAGATCCGGCTTTTTGAAATCCCCAGCCATTTTAGCGAGCAGACGGTTCGTCGAAATCCCGATATTGACCGTAAATCCGAGCGTTTCTTTGATTTCACAGCGCAGCTTATTGGCAAACGCCTCCGGTTCACCGTACATTCTGCCAAAATTCTCAAATTCTGCCCACGCTTCATCGATGCTGTACGGAATCACCGCATCCGTATAGCGCCGCAATAACGTGCGCAGACGGTTCGACTGTTCCACATAAACTGCGAAGTCCGGCTTTACGACAATTAGCCCCGGACATTTCCGACGTGCGGCTGCCAGAGGCTCTCCTGTTGTAATTCCATATTTTTTGGCAGGCGTACTTTTTGCAAGCACAACGCCATGCCTGGATTCTTCATCGCCACCAACTGCCGATGGCACTGTCCTTAAATCGAGACTGCCCGGCTGACCGCGCAGCCTCTCCAGCGCACTCCAACTCAAAAAGGCGCTGTTGACGTCGATGTGGAAGATCAGCTTTTCCGATCTCATTTTTCTTTTTCTCCCCGCAAGGTATTTCCGTAAATCTCCAACAGGATTTTAATAATTCTGCGGATTCGTTTCCGGGTTTCCGGATCGAGACTTTTCAGACTTTTTAAACAGCTTTTGAGATTTTCCTTCCAGTGTTCTGAAAATTCTGTCAGCGTCGTCACGCCGGTCTGGTCTATTACCTGAAACAGCGTTTCGACAAACAGCTGACGTTCTTCCTCTGGAAGCGTAAAAATCCACTGGTTCAGTGCTTCGTTCATCCGCTTCTGTTTTGCCTCGATATCCACTGCCTTGACAAATTTTCCGTCCTCAATCTGCCAGGTAAACGCATCATGCTGCAAAATGCCGATCCCGGAGCTTTCTACAACCTCATACTGTTCATAATTTTGTAAAAGCATCCCCACCAAAGAGGAATACGGCAAAATCCGGTGCACACGGCTTCTGATCTGCTCATAGGAATCCCCTTCAAACACTTCCGGCAAGAATCCCGGACCGTCCAGGCTATAAATGTCCGTAATCCTGCGCTGCACACCGGTTTCCGCCCAGGTCGCCGCATAGGCAGCCAGGTTTCCGCCTTTGGAATGTCCACATACCATAAACGCTCCCGGAAGCTTGCAGCCGACCTGATTTAAGTACACACTGCTCATTTCCTGGGATGCCAGCGGTTTTCGAAATGCCAGTCGAAAATCCTCTTTCCAGCCGACAACCGAATCATCCGTTCCACGAAATGCCACCACCGGCTCACAACCTTCCGGGAAAAAAGTGACCGCTCCGAACTGCGCTTCCTGCTCTTCCTCCATCCGCTCCCGATAATAATTGCAACGCATCGTGCGAAACCGTCTTCCAGCAAGCAGTGCATTCCAGAGCTTTCGGTTGTTTTCCCCGTACCACTTATCTGCAAACACTGCAGAAAGATCAGCCGTCCGGTCGATTTCTTCCAGCGTCACACTCTTTTTGTGCTGCGCAATCGTCGGCACAGCACTCCCGAAATCAAAATAGGACAACTGTGCCAAAATCAGGACATCCACATCGCAAAACGCCCGTTCCGCAAAGGCCTGATCGCCATACTGAACCAAATAATCTATGACATTTCCCATACGCTTCCTCTCAGATTTTTCTATTCATGACAATAGAATGCTCGCAGAGCGTGCATTCTATTGATTATGTTACACACCAGCGCTGCACTTCTGTGCACATGCGGCGGTGCACTTTTTTGCATGCCGCATCCACTTACAGTACAGACGATCAAGCTGTTTTATGCTGCGCCGCGGCTGCTGCCGCCCTTGCACGCTTCTTCAAATTCCCTTAATTTCTGCTTTGCAGCGGCGGACAGATTCTTCGGCACATCGATCTGAACCGTCACATACTGATCTCCGTGTACGGATGCGTCTTTCATCGAAACGATGCCCTTGCCTTTTAAACGAATCCTGCTGCCGGACTGCGTACCGGGTTTAATCCTGCACACAACCTTGCCGGTCAGCGTCGCAACCTCTGCTTCGCCGCCGAGCACCGCCGTCGTAAACGGGATTTTGACCGTTGTATACAGGTCAGCGCCTTTTCGTTCAAATCCAGGTTTTTCCTGAACATCTACCTTCAAAAGCAAGTCGCCGTCACCTGCCGAGTTGCTTCCGGGCATACCTTTTCCGCGCAAACGGATCGTCTTGCCGGATTCAATACCCGCCGGGATTTTAACCTGAACGGTAGATATCTTGCCATCCTGTCCCTGCAAACTGATCTTCTTTTCGCAGCCAAATGCCGCTTCGTCAAAGCTGACGCTGATCTCAGCGCGCAGATCCTCGCCTCTTTGAGAGGAGCCAAAGCCGCCGTAGCTGCCGCCGCCAAAATCGAAGCCGTCAAAACCGCCAGTGTAGCCATTGCCGGTCGAGCTGCCAAAGCCGCCGGTATAGCCGCTGCCTGCCGTGCCGCCGAAGCCCTGGCTGTAACCATCAGCTCCGCCGAATCCACTTCCAAAATGCGTCCGATAGCTCTTGCCGGACTGCTTCTGTCCGGATTTACCGTGAAACATGCCGCCGAACAAATCTCCAAACAGGTCATCCATATTTCCACCCTCAAAGTGGAACGAATGGAATCCACCATTTTGTCCATAGCTGCCCTGTGGGCCCGCACCGGCGCCACCTGCCCCACTTCCGTCAAACGCCGCGTGACCATACTTATCATACAGCGCTTTCTGTTTCGGATCGCTCAATACACCATACGCCTCTGTAATCTCCTGAAAGCGCTGCTGCGCCGTCGGATCATCCTTATTCACATCCGGATGATATTTTTTTGCAAGTTTTCTATATGCTTTTTTAATCGCATCGGCATCGGCGCTTTTGGAAACGCCGAGCACTTCGTAATAATCTCTCTTTGCTGCCATTGTTGCCTCCATTCTGCAAGAGCGCAAACATCCCCGGATCACTTCCGGGGATGTCTCTTACCGGTTGTCGATCCGGTCATCATCTTTGTTCTACATGTACTATAACACTGTTTCAAAATAGTGTCAATGGAAGCCAGACAGTTCACAAAAATTTCACGCTTCTTTCAACGCGTTTAGCAGCTCTTCATAGGTTTCCAGTGCCGGAATCTGCGGATAATCTGCTTTGATCTGCTCTGTCGTGCGGAATAAAAATCCGCTCTTTCCCGCTAAAATCATGCCAAGATCGTTATAGCTGTCTCCACTTGCGACCGTTTCAAAGCCAATCGACTGCAATGCCCGCACGGTTGTCAGTTTAGAATTTTCCACCCGCATCTTATAATCCGTGATCTCGCCGTCCTCTGCTACCACGAGGGAATTGCAAAAAATTGTCGGCCAGCCGAGCTTTTTCATCAGAGGCTGTGCGAATTCCGTAAAGGTATCGCTGATAATAATCACCTGCGCAAAGCTGCGCAGTTCATCCAGAAACTCCTTTGCCCCCGGAAGAGGGTCGATAGAGGCAATCGTCTCCTGTATTTCTTTCAGTCCGAGCCCATGCTCTTTTAAAACAGAAAGGCGCCAACGCATCAGCTTATCATAATCTGGTTCGTCCCTCGTCGTTTTTTTCAGCTCCGGAATTTTGCTCGCCTCCGCAAAAGCGACCCAGATTTCCGGTACCAGAACTCCTTCCAGATCCAAGCAAATCAGTTTCATCTTTTTCCTCCATTCTGCGCATTTGCAGCATTTTTATTCTCTCTGCGATTATATCGTGAGCATAGCTCACTCAATAATTTCGCCGTTCGCGATGAGCAGGCTTCGCCTGTTCCCGCTCTCTTGCGCTCATTATAACACACGGCTTTTTAATTTTACGCGGTAAATTCTCCGCAGGGAATCGTCGATCCGCTCCTCGCTCACCGTTCCATCTACAACGGCATCCAAAACGCCCTGATATGCCTCTTCAAAATTCTCCGGCATCAAAACCATGTCCGCACCGGCTTTCAATGCCATAATCGCGGCAACGTCCGATTTATAATATTCGGTAATCGCCCCCATATTCATTGCATCGGTAATAATAATCCCCTGATACCCCAATTCGTTGCGCAGCACTCCCGTAATGATTTTTTCGGAAATACTCGCAGGAAGCGAATCTCCATCCGTCAGGTTCGGTGCTGTGATATGCCCTACCATAATCATATCTACACCTGCTTCTATGCCAGACTGAAACGGTAAAAATTCCTCTGCTTCCATCTCCTCTTTCGTCCGATCCGTCTGCGCCGCGCCGCTATGAGAATCCCCTGCTGTGTCCCCGTGTCCCGGAAAATGCTTCAGACAGGCACTCACGCCGGTCTCCTGCAGCCCTGTCACCGCACGGGAAACCATCTGTGCCGCCACACCTGCATCCGATGAAAAGGCACGGTTTCCGATCACCGTATTGTCTACATTCGTCAACACATCTGCAACCGGTGCAAAATCCACATTAAAACCATAAGAAGAAAGATAACCTCCGATATTTTGATATGCATCGTATGCCGCCTGCGTATCTCCTGCCGCACCGATTTCCCCCATCGGTAGGGTCTTATCCAGTTTTAAGGCGTCCGCAACGCGCGCAACCTTTCCGCCCTCTTCATCTACGCCGAAAAACAGCGGAAACAGGCTGTAGGATGTTGTATTGGAAAGCATTTCTTTTAACTGGTTTTCCGACTGGATATTCTGTGCAAAATAAATCAGGCCGCCTACCGGATATTTTTCCAGGCTTTCTCTGGTCGCATCGCCCGCTGCCACAACCTGTGAAACTCCCGTCAGCTGCTCCGGCGTCACAAAAAAAAGTCCCGCTACCTTCTGCTCCAGCGTCATCCCTGCGAGTGTATCCTCTACCATATCGTTTAAAGCGTCCTCTTTTGTGTAAGTGCTCTCCGTTTCTTCCGTAGATTCCGTCTCAAACAGGGCCGCGACTGCCGCCTGCGCCTGCGCGGATTCTTCTACCCGGGACGCTTCCAAAAGTTCCTGTCTGGATTCCTCCTGCGCAGCCTGATGCTGTTTTACCGCACTGCCAGCTGCGCGGATGCCCAAAAAGCAACCTATCCCAACTGCAATCAAAACCACCGCCATGACACAATAAGAAATCAGCTGATTTCTGCGTCTGCGCCTTCTTCTGTTTTCTCTGTTCGTCTTTTTTTCTGACATCTCTGATACTGTTCCTTCCAAGCTCGTTTGTCTGCAGGATTCCCTTTTAGACTAACACAAACGGAAGCGGGTATCAATCATCTTTTTGATCAATACCCGCTTCTAAAATTCGCTATCCAATGGTCTAAACCTCCGTTTCTCTGTATCGTTCCAACTCTTCGGATTTTGTACCTGCGTACAGTTTCTTCTGTTGACATCCCTCAACGACTTTTCCGTTCCATCGTGTTTCCCTGTCGTCAAACAACATCTTTTCCGCATTCAAAATCGGATTGTGTACTTGATGCAAACCATTTGCTTCGCGTTTCTTTAAAGTAATGGAATCTATAATTCCCTTTAAAGACTCCTTATGCAGTTTTTCCTGTGCTCTTTCATCCATTCTGATGTTTTCGATATCCGATCCGACAGGCTTTCTATTTCCGAATTAGAATGGAAAGCATTTGACTACTGAAAAGCTTCTGCCAGTTTCTTACATCTTCTGTCTGAAAAGAGTGAATGTTATACGGTTTCCGGTGGATTGTCCTCCTTTCTTTTTATTTTTGTTCTTTGTTTTCCTTGTTTGTAACTTCATTATATCCATCGAAAACCGTTCTGTCAATTATTTATCTGACGTTTTTTTTAATTTTGTTAATTTTTTCTTTTTATTTCCAGATAATCTCTGCTTTATCTGTCTTTTTAAGTCGTTTTATCAGAATTGTCTGATTATTCGTTTCGGATTGCAGCCAGCGGGCTCAGCTTCATCGCTCGCTTTGACGGAAAATATCCTGCCGCCATGCCGATTACTACTGCAAAGATCACGGACGCCCCGGCAAGCCAAAGCGGAATATAGGACAGGCTCGACATATTTCCACTCGCCGCCACGACCTTGTTGATGATCATGGAAATCAGATAGCTGATCCCCAGGCCAACGATGCCACCCACCAGACCGATATCTGCAGCCTCCATCAGAAACATTGCCTGAATATTTCGCATATCGCAGCCCAGCACCTTCATCACACCAATTTCCTTTGTCCGTTCATAGATGGACATCATCATCGTATTGGTAATGCCGATCGCTGCAACCAGAAGAGAAATCGCACCGATTCCACCCAGCATTGCCTGAATATTGGCATACTGCTTCTGTGTGGATTCAATCCATTCAATATTACTGCTCGCTTCATAGCCAAGTGCCTGAATCTGCTCCTGCACAGCGATCATATTGTCGATATCGTCCACATTGACCTTTAATACAGAGTAAAACAGATCCTTATACGGTTTTCCGTTGGATGTCGTAGGCTGTCCCGGAATCGCCTTGTTTCGAAAAACCCGTTTCAGCGTCGCCGTGAGCGCATCCAGATTGCAATACACATTGTAGCCGTTTGCACTGTATCTGCCGTCTTCGCTTTGTTTTTCCACCCCCGCCGTCGGGATCAGGTATTTCTTTGGAGGAGTCGTCGTCGAATCTCCGTCCCTGCCTGAGCTTCCGCTATTCTGGCTCGCATAATAGGCATCCTGATCAAAGATGAAAAAGACGCTGTCTTTCATAAAATCGACTGCAAATACTCCCTTATCATAATAGGGATATTCATAGGTTCTCGGATTATAAAAATCTGCCGCAACCCGATTTCCGTAAAAAAACTGCAGCTCCTTGTCATCCAACGGCAGCTTACCGTCTCCGATTTCTATATTTAACGCCTGCAGGCCTTCCGGCGTCATTCCCTGAATGGTCATATAGTCATCCACATACTGCCCATACTTTGCCACAATATTAAGCTGCAGCACCGGGTATACATTTTCGACATGGTCCAGACTTTCAAGCAGACTTACCGCTGCATCGTCCAGACGCATCACCTTATCCTTTGAGGACGAACTTCCGGAATCCGAAGAAAATGTCACAGACCCGCCTCCGCCGATGGAGTACGTGGTATAGGAGCTGCTATCTCCCCTGCCCTCCCGCACTTCGATCGTCGTAAGACCGCCGTACTGTTCAATATCTTCCATTGTCGCCTTGTTTAAGCCAAGTCCCAGCGAAACCATGACGACAATAGATGCCGTACCGATCACAACGCCAAGAATTGTCAGAAGCGTCCTCACTTTTCTTTTCCACAGATTTGCAGAGCTCATCCGCAGCAAATCAAGTATTCTCATATTCGTCTCCGTTTTGACAGCTAAGAAAACGCGAGCCAAACATTTCGTCTGGCTCTTTGTTTTTCTTTATTCATGACAATAGAGCGCTCGCAGAGGGTGCATTCTATTGTTGATCATCCTTCTGATTTAAATCGAGCAAGTCCTCCTGCAGAAGCTTTGCCGCCTTTTTCTTTTTCCGAAGCTTCACGACAACGACTACAACAACAATTCCTGCAGCAACTGCTGCGATAATCCCGACAATCATGCCGATGTTTGAGGTCTTCTGCGGCTCTTCCTCCGGAATCATCATATCGGAGCCGTCATCAATCATCGGTTCCGAAACATACAGCTGCATATCAATCTCCTGACGTGTCTGGTTGCCCGCATCGTCTTCATAGGTCAGCACCGCTTTTACCGATCCATCGTCTGTCGTCGCAGCAATGCCGTTTACCATCGCATCGACATTTCCGGTGGCACCGGGCGCCAGGTTTCCGATAAACGTATCGCCGCCCTCAACGCTGTCCGCCTCAAACTTTACCTGAACGTTATACAGCGTCGTCTTACCGGTATTATAAATCTGGAACATGACATTGGACTGTTCCCCAACCATAATCGAGGTCGGATTGATTTCGGGAGTGCTCGTGTCGTACTTTGCTTCCTGCTTGACCGGTACGGAAACCTTCGCTTCGTCCGTCAGATCCGCCTTCAAATCCGTATCATATTTCATCTTGACCGTTACTACATAAGGCTTCTGAGAAAGATCCGCCTTCGCCTGCATTTCAATTTTCAGATCCTGGCTGCTGCCCGCCGGCATCCGATCCACATAGATCGAGCTGGATCCGGACGTCGGGAGGAACGACGCGTAGCTGTTTGTCACCTGTCCGCTGCTCGTTTCAGTTCCACCCTCCACGGCTTCCAGATCGAACAGCACGTTGCTGACTGCAGTATCCTGGGAAGTATTTTTGACATGAATCGTCAGGGTAAAAATGCTGCCCGCATACACTTGTGCCGGATCAGTTTCAAAGCCCGTCACAATAATTCTGGGCTGGGAAATCGTCGCAAGATCAGAAGATCCGATCCGTCCGCTGCCGGGTTTGCCCTGGCAATATACATATACCGTAATCTCTGCCGGTTTCTCGCAGCGGATTTTGTTTTTGCTGTACCATACCTTAAAGGTCAGCGGATAATAACCGGTCAGGACGTCCTCTCTGGCGGTAAACGTCCAGGTCAGCTCTCTTCTGTTGAACACCGCTTCGTCATACAGCTTTGTGGCACAGCCCGGAATCTCGTTAAAGTTCTTCGTATATCCGGTGCTGTCGGGCTTAAATGGCCATTTCTGGATGTCGTTGGAAACCTCCGGCTCTACCAGAAGGTCTGTCAGCCATTCTTCACCGAGGTTGATGAGCGGCAGCACGATTTCCACACTCTGTCCATAGGAAACGCTCGGCGTCGTCCAGTTGTCCGCAACCGTCAGAAATTCCGTCGTCGTTGTCACACTTCCGCTTTTACCGATCGCAGTGTCCATCTCCGCTTTCACTTTTTCCACATAGCTCCACATCGCATCGGGTGTCATGTATTCCGAATTTGCGATGTAATATTGCCCACTGTACATGATATCGTCCAGATCATCGATGATGTACTGCTCCGGATTTTCCCGTTTAATCAGACTTTCCTTGTAGTTTTTCAACTCCACGGACGCTCTCCATCTATCATCATCCGTGATGTACTGTACCGAGTTTCCGCTTACCTCATCCGCATAAACCGGCATCGGAGTTTTGACAGCTGCTACCGCCGTCATGAAAATCAGTCCTGCTGTCAGTAATTTTTTGCACCAGCTTTTCATATGCTCGCCTCTTCCTCCCGTTTCTTTTCTTCCTTTTCCCGTTCTTCTTTGCTCTTTCCTGTCATATCGTCAATCCGGACAATTTTGCCGTCAATAATATGGAAAATACGGTCTGCAAAACTCGCCAGATGGTTGTCATGCGTAACCATCACGAGCGTCTGCTGTTTTTCGTGTACCACCTGCTGCATCAGCTCCATCACTTCTTTGGACGTATTGGAGTCAAGGTTTCCGGTCGGTTCGTCTGCAAAAATGATCTCCGGATCAACCACGAGTGCCCTCGCCACGCCGACTCTCTGCTGTTGTCCGCCAGACATCTGAGTCGGCCGGTGATTTTTGTATTTGCCGAGCTTTACCAGATCCAGAAGCGCCGACGCTTTTTTTAACCGCTTTGCCTTATCCACACCCTGAAATGTCAATGGCAGTGCCACGTTTTCCAGCGCTGTCATCGTCGAAAGCAGGTTAAAAGACTGAAAAATAAACCCGATATGCTCCCGTCTGAAACGAACCAGCTGGTTTTCTGTCTTGTTCTCAATATGTTCCCCCGCGATGACAATTTCGCCTTTTGTCGGCTTCTCCAACCCGGCGAGCATATTTAACAGCGTCGATTTGCCCGATCCGGACGTCCCGACGATGGCGCAGAATTCTCCTTTATAAATCGTGAAATCCACGCCGTTTAGGGCGCGCACTTTCGATTCGCCCACGCGGTAGATTTTATACAGATCCTTGACACAAATGACCGGTATTTTGTTATCTGCCATTTTCTGATTCCTTTCGTTTCCGCTGCTATCCCGCAGTACCGCCTCGAAAACGCTTCGCGTTTTCTCATTCCCGCAGTACCCCCTCGAAAACGCTTCGCGTCTCCTCAATCCCGCAGTACCACCTCGAAAACGCTTCGCGTTTCCTCGCTGCAGGGCATTCGCCCTGTCGGAAAAAAGAGAAGAGGCAACTCGTCTGCAAGCAGCCGGTTGCCTCTTCTCTTTTTTCCGGTACTGCTCATTGGTAATAGCATATCATATTTTATGTCGGAAATCTTTAAGATTATTTTAAGCTTTTTT
>NZ_JAOQJY010000009.1:27293-113668 GCF_025567525.1 Gallintestinimicrobium propionicum
ACGAACATATTGTAGATCGCGCGAATGGCGTTTTCGAAATCCCCGTCGCTCACGCCGATGATGATGTTTAACTCGCTGGAGCCCTGGTCGATCATCTTAACGTTGATATTAGCGTGCGCAAGTGCGGAGAAGATACGTCCCGCAGTGCCTCTGGTCGATCTCATGCCACGGCCTACGACTGCGATCAGCGCAAGGTCGCCCTCGATGTCGATCATATCAGGCTTTGCAAGGCGATGGATCGCTGCGACTACGTTCTGTTCCTTATCCATAAATTCATCCTGATGTACAAATACGGTCATCGTATCGATGCCTGACGGTACATGCTCAAACGAAATTCCATTATCTTCAAAAGCCTGTAAAATTCTTCTGCCGAACCCAATTTCGGAATTCATCATATCTTTTTCGATATTAACTGAGCAAAAGCCTCTCTTGCCGGCAATACCTGTAATGACAAATTTCGGCTTCTGGCAGGTGCTCTCCACAATCCAGGTGCCACTGTTGTCCGGTTCGTTGGTGTTGCGGATGTTGATCGGGATACCTTCGCTTCTGACCGGGAAAATTGCCTCTTCATGCAGCACGGACGCGCCCATATAGGAAAGCTCGCGCAGTTCTCTGTAAGTGATCGTCTCGATCTTTTCCGGGTTCGGGATGATATTCGGGTCTGCGATCAGAAATCCGGATACGTCCGTCCAGTTTTCGTAAACATCCGCATGAACCGCCTTTGCAACGATCGAACCGGTGATATCGGAGCCGCCTCTGGAGAACGTGCGAATGCTTCCGTCCGGATTTGCGCCATAAAAGCCCGGCACAACCGCGTTTTCCATGTTCTGAAGGCGTTCGCCCAGTACTTCGTTGGTCTTTACTGCATCGAATTCGCCATTTTCCTTAAAAAATACGACCTGTGCCGCATCGACAAATTCATATCCCAAATAAGCCGCCATTACGATACCGTTTAAATACTCTCCGCGGGATGCCGCATAATCCTTTCCGACATGGGCACGGAAGTTTTTTTCGATGACAGCAAACTCGTCTGCCAGAGACAACGTCAGGGACAGACCGTCAATGATCTCCTGATAGCGTTCCTCGATCTGGTGCAGGTTTTCAGAAAAATCTTCGTCCTGCTCCGCCAGCGCGTAACAGCCATACAGCATATCCGTTACCTTTGTGTCCTTGCGGAACCGTTTGCCCGGCGCGCTCGGTACAACGTATCTTCTGGATGCTTCTGCATGGACGATTTCCGCGACCTTTTCAAACTGCTGTGCGCTCGCAAGGGAACTGCCCCCGAATTTTACTACTTTTCTCATGGTCTCTGTATTCTCCTGTCTTTTTTCAATCCTTGATTCTGATCTTTTTCACAAATCCGGAGATCTGCTCCCGGCATTTCTCAAACTCTGCTTCCTGCATGGATTCTGTCACAAAAGCGAATTCCTCCAAAGCGCTGTCCAAAACGACCGGCACTACGGCTCCGAATACCTTTTCGACATCCGCCCGGGCTTTCTTTGACACCCGGACAAAGAAGCGTCCCTCCTGACTGTCAAAGTCGGCGACTTTTGCCTCGCCCTCTTCCCACAGGCATCCGACTGTTTTCTGTAGATGTCTCGCGCATTCCACCACATCGGCGACTACCGCACTCGCAGTCGGCAGCTTTCCGGCACCGCGTCCGTAAAACATCGTATCGCCCAACGTATTGCCGCATACCGCCACGGCGTTGAACACATCGTTGACACCGGCAAGGGCATTTTCCTTTTTCAGAAGGTACGGCGCAACGGATATCTGATAGCCATCCTCCGTCTCCCGGCTGACCGCCAGAAGCTTGATTGTCGCATCCAGCTTCTTTGCATAGGCAAAATCTGTCGGATCGATTCCGGCGATGCCCTCCGTATGGATTTTGTGGAAATCAACGGTCTTTCCCGCTACGAGGGAGGTCAGAATCGCAATTTTGCGGCACGCATCGTAGCCTTCCACGTCTGCTTCCGGATTGCGCTCCGCATAGCCCAGTGCCTGCGCCTGACCAAGGGCTTCTTCAAACAACATGCCCTCCTGTTCCATCTTTGTTAAAATATAATTCGTCGTTCCATTTAAAATACCGGAAACCTCCACAATCCGCTCCGCCGTCAGGCAGTTGTTAATTGGACGAATGATCGGAATACCGCCGCCTACGCTCGCCTCAAAAAAGTAATTGCAGCCATTCTCCCGCGCCAGCCGAAGAAGCTCTGCGCCGTGGTTTGCAACCAGCTCCTTATTCGAAGTGCATACGCTCTTTCCGGCTTCCAATGCACGCTTGGAAAACGTGTATGCCGGTTCGTTTCCGCCCATCGTCTCGCAGACAATCGAAATCTCCGGGTCCTGTAAAATAACTTCTATATCATGTACGACTTTCGTCTCATTCGGATCTCCGGGGAAATCCCTCAGATCCAGAATATATTTCACTTCAATCGGATTACCGGCACGCTTTGCAATCAGCTCCTGATTGCAGGAAAGCACTTCAGCCACGCCGCTTCCCACTGTACCATATCCTAATATCGCTGCTTTTACCATGCTTTGCTGTTCTCCGTTTTCTATTCTTTCGCCAGAATCTTTACGCTGTGCACGCCTGTCCGCTTCTCCATCGCATCCAGCATTTCCGAAATGTCCTTTGTCGTCTGAAGAACCTGTACGCTGATACTCAGCGTCGCAACGCCATTGATCGGAATACTCTGATGAATCGTCAGAATATTTGCGCCAAACTGTGCAATGACCTGAAGCACATCTGACAGAAGTCCCGGTTCGTCCTCGATCTGCATCGAAAGCGTTACAGTTTTTCCCTGGGTACTGTCGTGGAACGGAAAAATATCATCCTTATATTTGTAAAAAGAGCTTCTGCTGATACCAACCGCATCTACCGCGTCCTGAATGGTGGGCAGCTTTCCTGACTCCAACAGCCGTTTCGCTTCCACAACCTTCAATAATACCTCCGGTACCGCTTTTTTTGTCACCACAAAATATTTGGTAGGCTCTGTCATAATATCGCCCCCTTTATGTTCTTATGTCGCACACACTTGTGCGCCATTGAGGGATATTCTAACATAGCCTACCAAATTACGCAAGAACTATTTTTATCCGATTCTCGCCCGTTTGCGCTGTCGCTTGCCTGTCTGGAAACGATATGCGCCTACGACGTCGTAATAATAAACCGTTGCATACATCACAGCGCCCATAATAAACGCCATCAAAACGTCGAACATCGAATGCTGTTTGATAAACATCGTGGATAAAATGATCGAAACACAGAGAATCAGGGAGCCTCTGCGCACCCACTTTTTGCCGGAGAGCGTTTCATTGTTCATCACCGCGAAATGCGCTCCGAGGGAATTATATACATGGATACTGGGGAACAGGTTGGTCGGCGTATCCGTCTGCCAAAGCTGACTCACCAGAACCGTAAATACATTGTGGCGCGGCATGGTGTGAAGCCGCAGATGCTGAATATTCGGAATAAACGTCGAAATCACCAAAAAAATCAGCATTCCCGTGCACAGAAACACTGCACATCTGTCATAGTTGCGCCGATCCTTGAAAAACAGATACCCAAGCACAGCCGGTACATAAGCAAACCAGAGCAGGTACGGCACGACAAAATATTCACAGAACGGTATATAATCATCAATGTTCATATGCACTACCATATACTGCACATTGGTGCGGTGCTCCAGCAAATAAAACCACAGAACGTAGATCACACCGAAGATTGCCAACGGTATGATATGCTTATATTTCTCATAATAGCGTTTCATTACTCTCCTCTTTCGCTGCCGGGCAGCGATTCCATCCTCACGAAAAACAGCGTTTCTTCTATTTTTATACGTTCTATACAATCGTTATACGATAAACCGAATCTTCTGTTTTTCTACTGTCAGTTCAATTCTGTCGAGCTTTCCCGGGATCTCTCCGTCTGTCTGCACCCAGCAGGGCGTCGACGTACGAATTTCAATCCGGGAGGCACGATACTGATCCACGCCTTTAAATCCTCCGTGCTTTCCCTTCAATGCAAAAGGGATAATGATCGGGAATTTCCATCTCGGCACGTTATTGACCACGCACAGGTCGAGCAGCCCGTCCTGATCGTCTGCCTTCGGACAAAAGCAAAAGCCGCCGCCCTCGTAGCGGTGAATCATTCCCGCCGCAAATAAAAGCTTTCCTGCTTTGATGATCTCCCTGCCGTCCAAGCGAATCGACGCCCTGCAATACTGCAGCGTCAGCATCTGCTTCAAGCCGATCCCAAGATACGTCAGCTTGCCGAGCCCGAGTTTGTTTAACGCATCCTTCATCGGGGAATCGAGCGCCTCCTGACAAACCGCTGCATCATATCCTATGCCGCAGCTGACCAGAAAATGCCTTTTTTGCGTTTTTCCATCAGCATTCCATGTGACGCATCCAAGATCCATCCGATGCTCTGTGCCGCCCTCCAGCAGCTTTTTCATCAGAGGCCTAATGTCGTGCCCAATCTTAAGATCCCGCGCCAGATCGTTACTCGAACCGGTCGGGATATAACCGAGCCGAACCTGTTCGAAATGCTGCATCCCCTGTATGGCTTCATTGAGCGTTCCGTCTCCGCCGAGCACAATTAAAAACCGTTCCGCTCCTTCGGAAACATTCGTCAGCCGTTTTGCCAGCTGCCTGACATCGCCGCGCTTTTCCGAAAAATAAACCTCATAAGGAATGCTGCGCTCCTGCAAAACTGCTTCTGCCTGTTTCCAGAGCGCATAGCCCTCTCCTGAGTGGGCTGCAGGATTTACAATAAACAATAATGGAAGCCTGCCGTCCCCATATTCACATTCACAGTACATTTAGAACCCTTATCCTTTGTTTTTCCTAACCTTATCTTTACTAAGTCTGTATTTTATCCACAAATATTTCCAAAGTCAATACAGGGCAAACAGAATTCGTAAAAATTTAAGGAAAAGATAACAAAACCGCCGGGGCTTTCGAAAAAGCCGCCGGCGGTCTGTATCGGCTGCAAGCTGCAGCGTCAGATTATTTTACTGTGATTGCTGTGATATGGGGATTTACACCCTCGTACCAGTACAGGAAGCCTTCTGCATCGATGGTATCACCGATCTGCAGATTTTTAACAGCCTTGTAAACATCGCTGTCCTTGTCACACAGATAAGACTCAACCAGGAAGGTGTAGGTTTCGCCGTTGCTGGAAACGTTGAAGTACAGGTCATCGCCCTCAGAACCGGAACCATCGTAGTTGTACAGATAAGGAACATCGTTGCCGTCTGCATCCTGACCAGCCGCTTCTACAGTCAGATCCGTAAAGGTAACATGCTGGTTCTGATGATCGATCAGCTCGTCTGTGCCAAGCAGGTCAGTAACATCAACTGCAGGAGCGATATATTCGTCTGCGCCCTCTACAAACTCAAAGGTTGCATCCATTAGCTCAACTTCGCCGGACCACTCGGATTTGTAACCGGTTACGCGGATTTTTACGCCGGGAACGAGCTTTTCATAATCTTCTTCGGAACAAGCCATGTCATACAGGAAGTATGCGCCGTCCTTGTCCTGTGTATAAACAGTAGCCTTGTCTTCCCACCAGGACTGTTTTGCCTGAACGTAGCTCTCGATGGTCACTTCGCTGTCCAGATCTGCTGCAACATAATCTGCATAGGATAAAACATCGCCTGCTGCTTCTTCTGCTGCAGTGCTTTCTTCTGCGCTCTCAGTTGCGGTCTCTTCTGCTGCAGTGCTTTCAACAGTCTCTACTGCGGTGCTCTCAGCTGCTGTCTCTGTGGTTTCTGCTGCCTGTCCGCAGCCAACCATTGCTGCAGTCATGGAAACGGTCAGAACCATTGCCAGTAATTTTTTCATCTTTCTTCTCCTTTGTCTCCAGGACGTTTCCCGTCCCATGGAAAACCATTTTTGCTTAAACACTCTTATTATAGCCGAAATGTCCGGAAAATCAATCCCCTCTTTTGCTTTTTTGCAATTGCTGCCAGACCACATACAAAAGAATCAATACCCAGGCAGCGCCAATCACACTGAGTAATACGACGGAGGTCGTCGGAAGCGGTCCCAGATCCTGTTTGCCCGCCGTGCTCTGCAGCGTATCATTTAAGTGATACAGCGCGGTCACGTCATCAAAGAGCTTATCCGTGTATGCCTCGTCCACGGTTTCTTTTCGACGTACAGATTTTGCCGTTTTTTCAATCAGCTGTCCTGCCGCATCCCGCAGGGAAGCCGAGCCGGAAAAGACGGGCGTTGTAAACGTATCCTGCGTATGATTTAACAAAAGCTTCGCCGCTTCGATTTTTACTTTGTAATGGGTGTCCGAATCCTCGCCCTCCCGCGCAAGATAATCCTGATATTCGGCGGACTCCTGCGCTTTGGACGTGACCGGCACATAGCCTTCTGTCTCAGAATAGGAAATCTGCACGTCGCTGGTCAGAAGGTACTGGGTAAACAGCCAGGACGCCAACACCTCCTGCGGATCTTCCTTATAAAAAACACAGACCGAAGGGCCCTGCGAAATCATCTGCATATTTTCCGGGTCATACTGTGGAACGGGACGCACCGCCACTTCAAAGGACTGCTTTGCCTCGTCGCTGATATCCGACAGCGGCGCATCGGGGCCCATCCAGGTCGCGCCTGCGGTGGAATCCACGGCGAATACGCACTGACCGGCATTTAAAAAATTCGCCGGATAGCTCGAAATCTTAAACGTTGAAAATGCACCGGAACGGACATGATCCGCAATCGTAAACAGAATGTCCTTTGTCGTATCGTTGAAAATCTCGACCTCGCCGGACTGCGTGGAATATCCGGCGTTTTTCTGACGCAGCATCTGAATCATCATATTGTCGGTGGATTTGTAGATAAACGGGATCATAACGTCGCCCCCATTTAACACATACTTTCCATCCGCGCCCTTTTTCGCAGCTGCCTCAGAGACTTCCCAGATAAAATCCCAGGTCAGCACGTCAGGAACCGTATAGCCCAGCTGCTCCACATAATCCTGGTTGATATAGCAGGCTTCTGTCGAACGCATGTAGGGAAGCGCGTAATAATGTCCGTTTAAGGAACATTCCTTCAAAAACTGCGGAATTACTTCCTCCTGCGTCGGGGAATCGAATTCCAGATTGCTTCCGCCAAGTCCATAGGCGGGATCTGCCATCAGCTCATCCAGAGGTACGACCACCTGACTGCCGGTTAAATACGTTGCAATATGGTCCGGGTAGGTGATGCAGACATTCGGCGTCGTCTGCGTCGCAATATTCGTAATAACGTCGTTGTAAATTTTGCCGTAATCCGTGTACAGCTTCAGATTGACCGTAATATTCGGGTAGAGTGCCTCAAAATCCGCGATCGTTTTTTTGTAAATATCCGTCTGACGGATGTTCGTGTCATTTTTTGCCCAGAACGTGATCTCATACTGCTTTGTCGTGTCGAAGCTCTCCGGCACTTCAAACGCAGCCTTTTCCTTCGAGCCGTGACATCCGGTCAGCCCTGCTGCAGCCCCGGTCAGACAGACAAACGCCATCGCACAGGACAACATCTTTTTCCAGAATGGTCTCATCCTTTTACCCCTCCCTGCGATACGCCCGCCATAATCTTTTTGCGGAACACCAAAAACAGCACGATCAGCGGAACCGAAATCACGACCACCGCCGCCATCATGGCAGGGATATTTTCTCTGCCGAAGCCGTTTTCCCGGATCTCCTGAATGCCGTTGGAAACCAAATAATATGCCGGATCGTCCGTCACCAGGCGCGGCCAGAGATAGGAGTTCCAGCACTCAATGACCTTTAAGATCCCGACGGTAACAAGGGTTGGGCGGCAGATCGGCAGCATCACCTTCCAGAGATATTTCAAATCAGAGGTTCCGTCCACCTTTGCCGCACGGTACAGCTCGTCTGGAACCTGTTCAAAATTTTCTTTCAATAAATAAATGTAAAACACCGAGGTCACGGACGGCAGTACCAATCCGGCAAAGCTGTTGCGCATGCCCCACTGTGTGATCGTCGCGTAGTTGGTGATCATGACCAGCTCCGCCGGAATCATCATCAGGGACAGAAAAAACGTGAACACCAGATTTTTTCCCGGAAAGGAAAGGCGTGCAAACGCATATGCCGCGAGCGTGATCACGACCATCATCAGCGCCGTCGTCACAACCGTGAAAATCAGCGTATTGAGCAGGTATTTGCCCAGCGGTACAGAAGTAA
Source organism: Gallintestinimicrobium propionicum (assembly GCF_025567525.1). Lineage (NCBI taxonomy): Bacteria > Bacillati > Bacillota > Clostridia > Lachnospirales > Lachnospiraceae > Gallintestinimicrobium > Gallintestinimicrobium propionicum. The sequence continues at coordinate 35,495 of NZ_JAOQJY010000009.1, forward strand.
ACGCATCTGCGTAGTTCTGCAGCGTCGGCGAAAGCGTAAACAGCTTCGGGATATGCTCTGCGTTATAGGAACCGTAGCTTTTTACGGAGGTTAAAAGCATCCAGTAAAACGGAAACAACACCACGAGCGCCCAGAACGTCAGAAAAATATAGGTTCCTGTCTTGCCAGCTCTGGCTTTTTTCCGGTCCCGTTCTTCGGTTTGTCCATAATCCAATTCTTTGTCCATAACGGTCTGCCTTTCAGTAATGCACATGTTTTTTGCTTACGAGAAGATTGATACAGGTAATCGTCAAAACGATCACAAACAAAAGGATTGCCGCCGCGGAAGCATAGGACGGAAAGCCTCCGCTGTCCCCGTAAAGCATGTCGTAAACATAGCCGACAATCGTATTCATCCCAGCCGCGTTCAAATCCGTTCCAAACAGCGCAACTGCGTCGCTGTAGGCTTTAAACGCGCCGATAAAGCCAGTGATAATCAGATAAAAAATCATCGGGGAAATCATCGGCACTGTGATCTTCCAGAAAATTCTCGTCTTCGAGGTTCCGTCCACCTTCGCCGCCTTGTAATAGTCGGGATTTACCGAAGCGAGGGCGCTCGTTAAGATCAGAATTTTAAAGGGCATAACGACCCAAATCGTGTAAAAGCACAGGACAAACATCTTCGCCCAGTAGGGACCGCTGATAAAATCGACCGGTCCTGCACCGAACCAGTGCAGCATCAGGTTGATTAAACCGTCCGTATATTCTGTTTTCTGGAACAGCACCATAAATACCATGCCAACCGCCAGCGTATTGGTCACATAAGGCAGGAAAAATACCGTCTGGTACAGGTCGCGCAGCGCTTTGATCGAGCTGAGCGCCAGGGAAATCAGCAGTGCAAAGCCTGTGGATAGGGGCACGGTGATGACAACCAGAAGGAATGTATTTTTGACCGCCTGTAAAAAATACGGGTCATGCAGGACATAGGAATAGTTGTAAAATCCGGTTCCGAAATAGGTCTGGGACGCAAAGTTATAGCCCTCCTCCATCGAATAGACAAACACGTCGATCAGCGGATAGACGAGGAAAAATCCCAGAAATAAAATGGCAGGCAGCAAATACAGCCATGCCCTGAGGGTTTGTTTTTTCATGGTCAGCTCCTTTTGCCTGCAGGCCGCTTTAACGCAGTCTCAATCCGGCTGCCGTCTTTTGCATCAAACAAAAATACCTTATCTGTTTTCAGCGAGAAGAAAACTGCCTGTGCCATATCCTGATTTAACCTGGTCGAGCCGACGATCGCGCGGATGGATGCATTTTCCGCAGCCGGATGGGACGCGACAATGCTGATATCTCTGCCCAGCACCTCGATGCCCTTTAATGCACAGGAAAACGTTCCGTCCTCGTCCACAACAAAGCCCTCCGGACGGATACCGACCGTTACCTCCTGGTCAGGCAGATCGGCAAGCAGCACCGTCTCTTCCCCAATTTTCACCTGACCGTCTGTCACTTTTCCGGAAAAGACATTGATCGGCGGCGTGCCCAAAAATTTTGCCACAAACAGGTTTGCCGGCTGGTCATAGACCTCCTGCGGTTTGCCGATCTGCTGCAGGATGCCTTCTTTCATGACAACAATCAGATCGGAAATACTCAGTGCCTCCTCCTGATCGTGCGTGACGAAGATCGTCGTGATTTTCGTCTCGCGCTGAATCCTGCGGATTTCTTCCCGGGTCTGCAGGCGCAGGCGCGCATCCAGGTTCGACAGCGGCTCATCCAGTAAAAGTACGCGAGGCATTTTTACCAGTGCACGCGCGATGGCTACACGCTGCTGCTGACCGCCGGAAAGCTCCCTGGGCTTTCGATCCAGCAGTTCTTCCAGCGAAACCATCTTCGCTGCGTCCAGCACACGCTTTTCCATCTCTTCTTTGGAAAGGCGATCTTTTCCCTTTAAATTCTCCAGCGGGAACATAATATTTTTCCGCACCGTCAGATGCGGGTATAGCGCGTAATTCTGAAATACCATGCCGACACCACGATGCTCCGGCTCCACGCCCGTCACATCCTCGCCGCCGAAGAAAATTTTGCCCGAGGTCGGCTTTTCCAGACCGCAGATTAGGTTTAACGTCGTGCTCTTACCGCAGCCCGACGGTCCTAACAGACCGATCAGCTGACCGTCCGGGATCGTAAAGTTAAATTCGTTGACCGCGGTGACATCCCCCGGATGCTTGCGGTTTCGGTTCGGAAATTTCTTTGTCAGGTTCTGTAATTGGATCTCCATAATACCCTCTCTTTTGCTGTTGTCACCAGCGGCGGCAACGTTTTTTGACAGATCAACCTGTATTTGGGCAAAATCTACCCATATAACCTGATTATAGCGAAAGGGAGCGTATTTCTCAAGACCTTTCCTTGGAAAGCTGCGAAGGGCAAAAACAACTCGGCGCCATACAGCTGTTTTCTGACAGCAGCTGTATGACGCCGAGATATTGTCGGCAGGCGCTGTTTTTATCGTATGGAAACTTCGTTTCCATACGATAAAAACGCTCCGCGAGGATGCGCACTCGGCGCAAGGGTAGATGGTTGCTGAAGCAACCGCGCCTCGGCGCGAGAATGTGCCAAGGCACATTCTTTTTTATTTCTCCTGCCATTTTAGAATCCTTTTTTACCGCACAGTCGGAATCCGTGTTACAACAAAGCTGTTTGCCGGAAGCACGATGCCGTCTGCTGCATTGCTCTCGCACTCCGAAAGTTTTACGCTGTCCGGATGCTCAATGCAGTTATACGCGTCTTCACCCTCGCCGGTCAAAATCACGTTCTTTGCCGTTCCTGCTGCCCGGAAGCTGCCCAGGTCAAGCTCGAGCGTTTTTTCGCAGTCGTTATGGTTGACCACCTTGAGGATGAGATCTCCGGTTCTTTCATCGAGGCTTACGTTTGCATAAACCTGCTCCTTGCGCAGCTCTTTTTCCTGTCCGTCCATCGCAAGGGTCACGGTTCCCATATTTTCTCCATAAAGCTTCTGTACGAAATAGCTGGGCGTCCCATAGGCTTTCGTCTCATCGAACCAGATCATATCCGGAGACCACTGCGCGTAGCCGACTCTTGCAAACAGGGGCGCATAGGAAGCCAGCACAACAACGTCCGCATTTCTTTCCACGCCGGTCAAAAATGCCGCCTCTGCCAGTGCGCCGCCCAGGGTGTTTGCCTGAGGCAGGTTCATGCCGCTGATCGGATGAGAAGCATATTCCCCGGAGAACACCTTGACATCCCTCGGATATTCATCATAGAAATCTGTATGTGCATAAAACCAGTCGGGTTTTACATAGTAATGCTCATCCACTGCATAGCAGAAATTGTCTCTTGCAGGAACTTCTTTTTTATAGAATTCCCATGCCTTGTCGTAATGCTCGGAGGTGATATCCGGTCCTGCAGAGCCGATCAGCTTAATTTCGGGATATTTTGCGTGGATTGCCTTTTCGAATGCCTGATATCGACCAAAGAAGTCAATCTTTTCCGTCTGCCACTGCTCATTGCCGATGCCGACCATCGTCAACCCGAAGGGCTCTGGATGTCCCATTTTTGCACGGACACTGCCCCAGGTGCTGTCTGCGGGACCGTTTGCAAACTCGATCAAGTCAACCGCATCCTGCAAAAACTCCTGAAACTCCGGCTCGTCCATTTCCACCAGCTCATAGGACTGGAACTGACACGCCAGACCGACATTCAAAACCGGCAACGGCTTTGCACCGATCAGCTCACACAGCAGAAAATATTCATAAAAACCGATGCCGAGGGTCTGGTTGTAATGGGAATACTGCGTGTGCCATCCGTTTTCCTCGCTCGTCAGATGCACTGCCCAGCGATTGAAATTCGTGCGGCGATCTTTGATGTCGCCGACGCTCTCTTTCCAGCGGTAACGATTTTCCAGTGTATTTCCTTCGATAATACATCCACCCGGAAAACGCAAAAAACCGGGATGCAAGCCTTTTAACAGGTCAAACAGATCTTTGCGGAACACACCTGCCACCGCATCGTCCGGCATCATGGAAATCAAATCGAACTCGACCGTGCCGGGCTTTGTCAGGCTGATCGTAAATCTGCCATTCCGGATTGTCTCCCCGGCTTCCAGTACTGCTTCATACAGGTTCCATTTCTGCCAGGTTTTCTCCGGCGCATGGATGCAGGAAACCTCTGCCTGTGCGCAGATTCTGCCGTCCTTTGTGACCTGTACCGTAATATCTCCTTCCGGATACTGCGCCGCCCGCGCATAAAACCGAACGGTGTAGGTCTTTCCTTTTTCCAGATAAATACCGTCATACGCCTTATTCCAGAAGCCCTGTCCGGCATCCTGCGCCGTGAACCGCAGATACCACGGATTCACGCGGCTGATCGGGCTGCCCGTCACATATTCCATGCGGCCCTCACCACATTCTTTGGTCGCATTCCAGCCATAGCCCCATGCAGGCTTAGTATAATAATCTCCCACGTCCCCGTAACAGTCCACAAAGGAAAACGACCGGTTTTCAATCATCTCTGCGTACAGACCGCCGTCCGCCGCGTAGTTGATATCCTCAAAAAACAGACCGATCATGCCGTCCTGAACCGCCGCCTTTTTGCAGTTTGAAATCTGAAGCTTCACAACAATACCTCCTTCTTATCTATTTGTAAGGTTCTTTAGTTTTGTTTAAATTATTATACTTCGTGCAAAACATCTTTGTAAAGAGGGGGATGGAATTATTTTCCCGCCGCGACGCGCTGCGGATACCATTTTTCAAACCAACCCGTAAAGATGCCCATGAGCACGGTCGCCATGTTGTTTAAAATCTGCATCAGCGTCGTATGCCCTGCCGGCAACAGAAATGCCGACCAAATTGCAATCAGAATGTAGAGGATTCCCCAGCCAGCCGCCAGGATTCTGTTCGCTTTCATAAAAATCGGATTTTCCAGCGCATCGTCGCCATGGTAGTTGTATTTGACATAAGCCGCACAGAGTGGCTCTTTTGTCAGGCAGGATAACAGCCACATCAGCCCGAAGCCCAGATATCCGGCAAGCAGTGCGATATTGACACAGCCTTTTTGCAGGGCGAGGACAGAAAGCAGTGCGACAATTCCAAAGGAAAGCCGGTCATAAACCGTCAGCTTCCGGTTCCACGCAGCAAGCGGCAGGCACGCGCAGATCGCCATCGTCACGATCGCTCCGACATTTCCTCCGACAGGCACCGCCACCCAGAACGTAATCCACGCTGCCAGCATGAAAATCATCTGCGGCTGTTTTTCTTTTTCTGCTGTCCTCCCGTCGGAATTTTTGCCGGATTTTTCTTTTCCCGCAGCTGCCTTTGCTGCACCAAAGAAATCATCCCAGTGTATCATCAGGGAAAAATCTCCAGTCACGCGATACATTCCTTTTGCCAGTGCTGCATCCCCACGGATCTCTCCCCTTGCAATCGACTGCCAGACGTCCCAGGGCGTCTCGATCACCGTCGTTGCCTCCCTGCTGCCTGCATCCAGCACCGTGCTGCCGTCTTTTCCGAGCACGATCTGCCACGCTTTTCCCAGGTCTGTATAGCGAATTTCCAGCACGCGCTCTTTTTGGTCGAAGCTGTCTTTGTTATAAAGTGCCGCCATCTGCCTGGTAAAGGTCAGCACCGGATCTTCCTTTTCGCCGCTCTTTTTTTCCACGCCCCAGCTCGCATCCGCCATTTTTTCAAATACATCTCTCGGATACAGAAGTTCCCTCAGCTTTTCCTTCATGCCTTCTGAAATCGCCTGTTTCTGTGCGTATTCGCGCCCCGCCTGTCTGACGCATTCCAGATATTCATCCGTCCGCGCCTTTAATTCGGGAACACGGAACAGCTCACCCTGTCCGCAGAAAATGCTTTCATACTGTCCTGCGCCGCACACATGGTCGAACAGCTTCGTCACGCTGTCGTAATTATTCTTTGCGGTATAAAATCCGCAGGTGGAAATCAGCAGATGCCGCTTACCGCTCATATCGTATCGGGACGGATGCCCGCCGCTCCCGGTCTGCCCCTCTTGCTCTTCCATAAACGGAAGGTTCATGGGCAGCTGCCTGTCGATAAAGTTTTTCAAAAGCCCCGGAACGCTGAAATAGTAAAGTGGAAAGCTCCAGATCATGAGATCCGCCCACAGCTCGCCTTCGATGCCCTCCTGCATATCGTCTGTCATCACGCATTTGCCCGGCGTTTTGTTCCAGCAGGCAAAACAGCCCCTACAGGAAGCGATCTTTTTCTCGGAAAGGTTCATCTGTCTGATCTCTGCATCCTTGTCGATTTCCAAAATGCCCTCCAGAAATGCTTTGGAAAGCTTTAACGTGTTGCTTCGATCGCCTTTCGGGCTTCCATTGATCAAAAGAATGTTCATACCAATCTCCATTCCGCGGGCGCTTTGTGCCAAAGGAACCGCGAGACGAACATCCAGTTCGTCTCTGCGATCCTGGCTACTTTGTGTCGCCTGCGACGCAGTTTCTCTTATGTTCAGTATAGCACACCCGAATATCCGCTGCATTGTCATTTTGGTAAAATTTGAGAAAAACACGCATCCTCGTAGCGCGTTTATTAGCGTATGGAAACGAAGCTTCCTATACGATAATAAAACTGTCGCCGGAAATCTGCCGTTTTTCGACCCTTATACTCCGCTGTGTTACGGCACATCTACCATAATCACATCCGGTCCGATCTGTTTGATATCCTGATACGCAACCGCATACTCCGTATCGCAGCCAAACAGGCACTTCCAGTTTTTGCCGCCGATGCCCGGCACAATAATTTTCTGGATCACGCCGCTGCACTCATCGAACTCGAAGTCCGTCACATGTCCCATTTTTCGGCAGTCGCGTAAGTTTACGACTTCCTTGCTTTTTAATTCTGAAAAAAGCATCCGAAATTCTCCCGTTTTTTCTATCCTATGCAGCGGCGCGCACGCTGGTGCAGCGCTTTTCACTACGGCTGCCATGCGCTGCAATACATCAAAATCTGCGTCATCGCTTTGAATAAATTTCGTTTTTTCGTCCATGCTCTTTTCATAGCTTTTCAATCACAGGAGGCAATGCCATGGCACTCAACAAAGTGGAAATCTGCGGCGTCAACACCGCCCGCCTGCCGATCCTAACCAATGAAGAAAAAGACGCGCTTTTTATCCAGATCCGGCAGGGCGACGCCGAGGCACGGGAACAGTTTATCAAGGGAAATCTGCGGCTCGTTTTGAGCGTCATCCGACGCTTTTCCTCTGCAGGGGAAAACGTAGACGATCTATTTCAGATTGGCTGTATCGGTCTGATCAAGGCAATCGACCATTTCAATACCGAACTGGGAGTACGGTTTTCAACTTATGCTGTTCCAATGATTATTGGCGAGATCCGGCGTTTTCTGCGGGACAACAACTCCATCCGGGTCAGCCGTTCGCTGCGCGACACCGCCTATAAAGCCATCTACGCGCGGGAAATGCTTTTAAAAAAGAACCAGAAGGAGCCGTCCATCACCGAGGTTGCCTCCGAGGTCGGCATCTCCCGGGAGGATATTGTCTATGCCCTCGACGCCATCCAGAATCCCATGAGCCTGTATGAGCCGATTTTCACAGACGGAGGAGACACGCTCTATGTGATGGATCAGATTCGGGATAAAAAGAACCGGGAGGAAAACTGGGTCGAGCATCTGTCTTTGTCCGACGCGTTAAAAAAGCTCAATGCCCGGGAACATGAGATCATTTCTCTGCGCTTTTTCGAGGGAAAAACGCAGATGGAGGTTGCCGAGCTGATCGGAATTTCCCAGGCACAGGTTTCCCGGCTCGAAAAAAATGCTCTCCGCATCATGCGCGCGTATTTGAGCGCATGATGCAGGGAGCATGTAACACACGGTGTGAGTATTTCACGGCATGACAGCACATCCCGGAATGCGTGCTGGCATGGCGGTCGAACGCAGCTGCAGCGCGCAGCTTCACTCCCGCACCATCTCTTTTTTCAGCCGCTTCATGATCTTTTTTTCCAGCCGGGAAATATAGGACTGGGAAATACCCAGATATGCCGCGACCTCCTTCTGGGTCATTTCCTGCCCGTCCGGCGTATCCAGTCCAAAACGCAGGCTGACGATTGTGCGCTCCCGCTCGGAAAGCTTCGCCACCGCATTTCTTAAAATCCTGCGCTCTGCCTCATTTTCCATATCCCGGTAGATCACGTCCTCATCCGTCCCCAGGATATCCGACAAAAGCAGCTCGTTCCCGTCCCAGTCCACGTTCAGCGGCTCGTCGATCGAAACCTCCATCCGCGTCTTGTGGTTGCGGCGCAGATACATCAGGATTTCATTTTCAATGCATCGGGATGCATAAGTTGCGAGCTTGATATTTTTCCCGGGATTGAATGTATTGATTGACTTGATCAGTCCAATCGTGCCGATCGAAATCAGATCCTCCACGCCAACGCCCGTATTATCGAATTTCTTTGCTATGTAAACAACCAGGCGCAGGTTGTGTTCAATTAAAATTGACCGCGCCTCCTGCGCATATTCCTCTGTCGCCAGATCCTGAATCACCTCGTTTTCCTGTTCCGTTTCCAGAGGTGCCGGAAGCACATCTGCGCCGCCAATATAATGAATATCCCCCTCATGTGCCATAAAAAATGCCGGTTCCCGGCGGATCAATTTAAACTGCACTTTTCCCGGCATCGCTACTTTTAATATCATGGTCTGCTCCTTTCTTTTCCTCCAGTAATGCTGGATGCAGAATCATCTGGTATCCGCCCGACCGGCTCAAACGCCCGGGTCCGACCGCAACCGTCACATCTGCAATCTTTTTCTCCTGTCCGTCTTTTCTCAGATACAGTTCTGAAACCGTCACCGCCCGAAGGAGTCCGTGGGCCCTGCCGATGCTGTGATAGGGAATCAGCCGAACCGCCTTTTCCGTCGAAATTCCAAGCTTTTTCGCCGTCTCTTCGTCCAGAATGCAGACCGGGCGCCCCGTGTACGGGTCTTTCAGGGAATTTCCGCTGTCCATCAACGCGCTTCCGGAAAAAAACTTCGTTTTCCAGAAAAAAGAGACTTTCCAGATCGGATGTTTCTGCCGCCTGCGCTCCCGGTCCAGAAGCTTTGCACCATACCAGACGACAATCGCGCACCAGACCAAAAGCTGCATCATGGAAACCTGCCCGCCGGTCCCAAAACCGTTTTGATCGGTTCCAAACAGCTCCCGGACTTCAGAAATACCGTTGCAGACGCCGCCGAGCACGCAGGCACAACACATATAGCAGATCCAGACACGCCGCATTCCTTCCCGGCTTTTGACCTGAAAGCATCGCTGTACCCACCAAAGTGCTGCAATCAGGCAAAAAAACGTTTTTCCTGCCAGAATTATCCCTACTTCTCCCTGCAAAACCGCCGGAGCAGGCAGCAACAGGATTGCCGTAAAGCACAGCGCATTTCCGGCTGCTATTTCGATAATCCGTCGAACCCTTACTGTTATCCCAGACAGTTTCGCTGTCAGAAATAACAGCAGCACATTGATACAGGTGTGCATTATCCAGACCCGGTCTGCATAAATCCGATAGCTCACAAGCCTTTCCTCCCGCACGTTTTCCAAAACTGTATGTCCTTATTATAAAAATGCTGGCGCGTGGATTTTGTCGAAACGCTGTGCGCTGCCGGGGAAAGTTTCGACAAAAAAACACCGCGAAATGACTTTTTCAGTCACCTCGCGGTGTTTTCTGTTTCGTTACTAAAATTATTTATTTTTTCTGAAGGAAATCCGGAATCTTTAAATCTCTCTCCTGTACCTTGCTGCGCAGTACCGTAGGAGCAGGCTGAATGCCATTTATGCCTGCCGGCTTCTTTAATTCCGCATTGGAAGCAGCTCCGGGATGAACCGGCTGCTGCAGTGCGCTGTTATACGGTCTTGTCGTGTTCGCGCCGGTCGCGCTCACTGTGGTCTTCATACCGGTCTGGCCTACAGAAGGAGTGATCGGTTTTCTTGCAAAGGAAGTACCGAAGCGGGAAGCCGGTGTCTCCTCAATACCGGTTGCAATTACGGTAATCCGGCAGTAGTCTGCCTGGTTGGAATCATACATGGCACCGAAGATGATGTTAACGTCATCGCCGGTGATCTCACGGACATAATCCACCGCATCGGAAGCGTCGAACATGGAAATATCGCCGGACACGTTGATGATGATATCGGTTGCGCCTGCAATTGTTGTCTCTAACAGCGGGCTCTCTACAGCGGCTTTGACTGCCATGACAGCCTTATCGTCGCCTTTACCTTCGCCGATACCGATGTGAGCAATGCCCTTGTCGCGCATAACGGTCTGCACGTCTGCAAAGTCGAGGTTAATGACTGCGGGGACGTTGATCAGATCGGTAATTCCCTGTACTGCCTGCTGAAGGACTTCGTCGGCCTTCATCAGGGCTTCCGGCATGCTGGTACGCTTGTCCACAATTTCCAGAATCTTGTCATTCGGGATAACGATCAGAGTATCCACGCTGTCACGCAGCTTCTCGATACCGGACATCGCATTGTTCATACGGGTCTTTGCTTCAAAGCGGAACGGCTTGGTTACAACCCCGACGGTCAGGATTCCTTTGTCTTTGGCGAGCTTTGCGACAACAGGAGCCGCACCGGTTCCGGTTCCGCCGCCCATACCGCAGGTAACAAATACCATATCTGCTCCGTCTAAGGATTTGGAAATTTCTTCTGCACTCTCCTGAGCTGCCTGCTCACCGATTTCGGGCTTTGCGCCTGCGCCCAGTCCCTTGGTCAGCTTCTCGCCGATCTGCAGGTGCTTTTCCGCTTTGCAGAACTGCAGAGCCTGTCGGTCTGTATTGACTCCGATAAACTCCACACCGTCAATTTTCTCATCAATCATTCTATTTACAGCATTATTGCCTGCACCGCCAACTCCAATGACAAGGATGTGCGCTGCCGCTTCTGCGTCATTTACTTTAATCTCCAGCAAGGGTATTTCCTCCTTCATTCCTGACAAACTTCATAATATTTATCATATAATCATTTTCAGAATTACGCAACCCATTTTTTCAATTTCTTTGCGGTTATCCATCTTTCTGAAACGTCACATTTTTACGGTCTTCCGAGTAATTCTGCAGATCGAGTACTCCGCTTTCGCCCGACAGATTCGGTAAAATCTGCTCCAGACGCATCACCTTTTCCTCCAGATTATCCTTTCCCAGCTTTGCCCGGATATTGTCGAAATAAAGTGTTATTTCATTTGATTCGTTGAAATATATTTTATCCGTCGTGATCTGATGCTTGGAAAGCATTTGCGTAATCGAAAGGATTTCCTGAAAAATATCGGTATTCTTCACCGGAAGCGCCTCATACAAAACAACATGGTCGAACCTAATTCCCGTCACCTGCGGAATTCCTTCTGTCCTCGTCTCCGAAGATTCCACCACGATACCGTCCCGGTCAAAATACATGTAACGCCCCATGTATTCCACGTAGCCCGCCACAGACTTTTCATAAACACGGATCGTGATGCTGTCCGGCGAATCGACCCGGACACTCATCGTTTCGATAAACGGAATGTCCCGGATTTCCTTATTCCGGTATTTTAACGAAAGATAGAGCGAATTGTAGGAAAGCCGGTCAGTCAGAACCATCGCCTCAATCTCTTCACTCGTGTAGTGGACGTTTCCCTCGACCGAAATGTTCTGCACCCGAAACACGGACACCACGACGAGGGCAGCCGCCGCCAAACAGACGATCACGATGCTGGCAATCAGTACACCGAGATTTGCACGCAGCCACTCGCCCGGCGTTGCCACTGCATAGGAATACCCGGCAGCTTTGCCGCTGCTTTTTTTCTTTTTTTTGCCGGAAGCTGATTTCTTCCGACTTTTTTCAGATTTTCCGCCGTCCAGCAGCTTATATTTCTGTTTCTGTGCCAATGTCTGCTCCCAACTCTCTGAAATCCCTTACGATATCTTCATATCCTCTCCGGATAAAATGACAGTTTTCCACGACCGTCTTATGCTCTGCGCACAGCCCCGCCAGCACGAGTGCCGCCCCGCCCCGCAGTTCTTTTGCAAAAACCCGCTCTCCGTGCAGTTTTCTGCCTCCGGTGACCTCCGCGCTTATTTGTCCGGCGACGATCGCAGCACCCATACGGTTTAACTGCTCGTGCACGCCAAACCTTCCATTAAAAACGCGCTCCGACACCATACAGTTTCCTTCTGCGCAGCACAGTGCCGTCAGCATCGGGGACTGCAGGTCGGTCGGATAGCCCGGATATACGTCCGTTTTCAGCAAAAGCGGGGAAACCAGCCTGCCTGTACGTTTTACCAACAGTCCTTCTGAATCCGGGACAATCTGTGCGCCCATTTTTTTGGCAACTGCAATCACCGCTGTAAGCTGCCCGGTCGGCGCCTGCCGCAAAAAAGCTTCCCCGCCTGCCGCGAGTACACCGATCAGACAGGTTCCTGCCACGATCCGGTCCGCATCGATGGAAAATTCTGTGCTGTAAAGCTTTTTTACGCCCTCAATTCGAATCGTTTTGCTTCCGGCTCCTTCGATCTTTGCCCCTGCACCGTTTAAAAAACGGCATAGCGAAATGACCTCCGGTTCCTTTGCACAACCTGTCAGCACTGTTTCTCCCTTTGCACAGACCGCGCATAAAATCGCATTCTGCGTCGCACCGACGCTCGAAAACGGAAAACGGATCTGTGCACCGTTCAGGCGTTTTGCAAGTACCGTCAAAAAACTGTCATCCTCCCGTCTTATCTGACAACCGAAGCGTGCAAAGGCTTTCAGATGCAAATCGATCGGGCGGTCGCCGATGACACAGCCGCCCGGATCGCAGAAGGACGCCTGCCCCAGCCGCCCCAAAAGCGCGCCCGTCAGCACGATGGAGGAACGCATCCGAACCACTTCCTCTGCCGGAAGCCTGCTTTGCAGCGCACCGGAAGCGTCCACGCAGATCTCGTGACCGGTTTTTGTCACTGTTGCGCCGATTTTCTGCAAAATGCGGCACATGCAGTCCACATCCGAAATATCCGGGCAGTTTCGCAGTGTCGTCTTTCCGGCGATCAGAATGGTCGACGCCAAAATCGGCAGCACGGCGTTTTTCGACCCCTGCACTGTCATTTCCCCATAAAGAGGTCTTTTGCCTCTGATCCAGATTGAATCCACAAAACCACCGTCCGCGTTGCCCTTACCCTATACTATGGCAAACGTACCGCACACGTGACAAATGCAGCTGCACTGCTGCCCCGTGTCCAGATAACACGCTCGTCTTCTTTGCTCCCGATGAACGAGCGATACGCGCATACACCATTACACATCCCGGACCTTGATGCCGCGGGCAACGCTCATGACGAGCCCCATCTCGATCAGCAAAAACAGGATCGATGAGCCGCCGTAGCTGATAAACGGCAGGGACACGCCGGTGTTCGGCATTGAGTTCGTTACGACCGCAACATTTAAAATGACCTGAATCGCGATATGTCCCAGCACACCGACAACTAACAGCGCACCGAACAGATCCGACGCGTTGTTCGCAATAATCATCAGACGCCAGATCAACAGCAAAAAAATCAGGATCACAGCAATGCCGCCGAACAGCCCCAGCTCCTCACAGATGATCGAAAAGATCATATCATTCTGCTGCTCCGGCAAAAAGCCCAGTTTCTGGATACTCTGCCCGAGCCCCTTTCCAAAAATACCGCCGGAGCCGATCGCATAAAGTGCCTGCAGCGTCTGAAAGCCCTTGCCGGACGCATAGGCTTCCGGATCGAGCCACGCCATGATACGGGCGAAACGGAAATCCAGCCCTTCGATGCTCTGCAGCTGCTTGACACCGAAAATTACGCCTATAACTGCGAGTGCTCCAATTCCTCCTATGATGAAAAATGGTTTGTATTGCGGACTCGCCACAAACAGCATCAGGACCGCAATTCCCAGCACGATAATCGCAGAGCTCAGGTTGTTGGTGATTTGCCAGATACAAAAAACGTGCGGCAGGGAAACTCCAATAACCGTCAAAAAGCCTTTCGACGTCCGAATGTTTCTTCCCATCTTGCAGATAAACGTCGCCAGAAACAGAATCATCGCCAGCTTTGCGATCTCCGCAGGCTGAATCGACATACCTAGATTCAGCCACCTTCTTGCACCGTTGACCTCGACGCCCAGCGGCGACAGCACGAGTACAATCAAAATCAGGGAAACCACATAGCCGATTACCGCAAACCGTTCCCAAAAATGATATGGGATGTGGGAGACGAAAAACATCCCCACCAGCCCCAGCGCCGCCGCAAACGCCTGATGCATCAGATAATAGTCCTCGTTCAGATTCTGCGTCGTCGCATCGTAAGCGCTGGCGGAATAAATCATAACCAGTCCGAAGCCTGTCAGAAACAGGATGATGAACAGAAGACTGTAATCAAAATAGTATTCTGTTTTCTGAGATTTTCTCCGTCCTGCCACTTGCTCACCCCTTCAGGCTGTTTACATATTCCTTGAACATTTTACCGCGCACTTCATAATTCGGGAACATTCCCCAGCTCGCGCATGCGGGGGACAACAGCACCGCGTCGCCCGGACACGCTGCCTTTACACAGGTATCCATCGCTTCTTCAAAGCTGTCCGCCAAAACGATATTTTCCATTCCGTGCTTCTTTGCGCACTCCGCGATCTTTTCCCGCGTCTGACCGATCAGCACAAGCAGCTTCACCTTGCCGTCAAACGCTTCAATCCACTCGTCGTAGGTGTTCTGCTTATCATAGCCGCCGCCGATCAGCACGGTGGGCCACTTCATTGCGCGGATCGCCTGAATCGCCGCATCGGGATTGGTTCCCTTGGAATCGTTATAATAAACGACGCCGTTTTTGGTCGCTACATATTCGATTCTGTGTTCTACTGCCTGAAAATGTTTTACGGTATCCAGAATTGTTTCCATCGGCACGCCGTATGCTGCTGCAATCGCAATCGCCGCCATCACGTTTTCAAAATTATGTACGCCGATCAGCTGCATCTTGTCAACATCCATCAGGACTTCTTCCCCATTTCCGAGATTTCTGCAGATTTTGCTGCCGACCAGATAATAGCCTCTCTCCAGCTTTTCTTTGGAAGAAAACCAGATGACCTGGGCCGGGCACTTCGGTGCAAACGCCTTTAACCAGCTGTCCTCGTGATTGAGCACACAGAAATCGTCCTTTGTCTGGTTCTTCGTGATGGATTCCTTGACCGCCGCATAGTTCTCCATCGTATGATGACGGTTCAAATGATCCGGCGTGATATTTAAAATCGCGCTGACAGTCGGATGGAAATGCACTGCAGTTTCCAGCTGGAAGCTGCTGATCTCCGCTACCGTCACGCTGTCCTTATCTGTTTTTAAAACCTCCTGCGTATAGGGGGTTCCGATATTGCCGACAACAAACGTATTGTCCTGATAACGCTTCAAGATCTCGCCCACCAGCGTTGTCGTCGTGGTCTTTCCGTTCGTGCCTGTAATTGCGAGCACCTTTCCCTTTTCATAGTTCCAGGCGAGCTCAATTTCGCCCCATACCGGAATATCCGCCTCTTCCAGTGTAGAAACAAACGCTTCTTCAATGGAAATACCGGGGCTTAAAACCGCCAGCGAAAGCTCGGAAAGCAACTCCTTCGGAAGGCTTCCCAGTACCAGCGCAGTATCTTTTGGATAATCCTCCCGCGCGCAGAGCGCCTTCCCATCCAGCTTTTCATTTTCATCAAACAGAACGGGAACGGCTCCCGCTTTCTGCAAGAGTCCGGCGGCTCCGAGTCCGCTCTTTCCGCATCCGGCTACCAGTACCTTTTTTCCCAGTAAATCCATGTTGATTCTCTCCTTTCGCTGCCATAGACAGCACTTTCGTTCTATGTTTCCCTGCAATTAATTGCGGTTTATTGTTTCATTCTTCTCATAATACCCTATTTCATCCAGATAGGGAAGAATATTTTCAAAAAGCTCGCGCACTACCGGTGCCGCCACCAATCCACCATAATAGACGCCTTGGGGGTTTCGGATAATGCACAATGCCAGCACCTTCGGATCGTCCGCAGGCGCAAAACCCAGAAACGAAGAAATATACCGACCAGTACCGCGAGGAAGCGTCTCGCTGGTCGCCGTCTTGCCGCCCACCTGATAGCCTTCGACTTTTCCATTTTTTCCGCCGCCGTTTTCCACGACCTGAAACAGGATGCTGCGCAGCCGGGCGCTCGTTTCTTCCGAAAGAATCCGTTTTTGCTCCGTTTCCTTCTGCACCGAAATGCGCTCCGAACCGTCCGTCTTTTCGCAATACAGTCCCAAATGCGGTGTAATCCGCGTCCCGCCATTAATGAGGGAGCTGACCGTCGCTGCAAGCTGGATCGGCGTGATCTGAAAGGACTGCCCGAACGAAATCGTCGCAAGCTCCACCGGACCGATCTGATCCTGTGCGTGCATGATTGTACCGGCTTCTCCAGGCACATCGATTCCAGTTCTGTTCAGCAGCCCGAACTGCTTCATGCTTTGGTAAAACGTATCTGCACCCATCCGAAGCCCTACCGTCACAAACACCGGATTGCAGGAATTCATCGTCCCCTGTACGAAATTTTCAGTTCCATGACCCCGAACCTTTGCACACCGGATTTTTCTGCCCTCTACGACAATATAGCCCGGGCACTGAAAAGAATCCTCTTCCCGGACAACGCCGTTTTCCAATGCGGCTGCCGCCGTAATGACCTTAAAGGCAGAGCCAGGCTCGTAGGTATCGTTGATGCAGGCGTTTCTCCACATTTTATTCAGGGCTTCCTGCTTTTCTTTTTCGTTCATGAGCTGTTCTTGCTGCCCCTCCGGAAGTGTGAACGGGTCATTCAACTGATATTCCGGCACATCCACCATCGCAAGGATTTCTCCGTTATCGGGACGCAGCACCAGAATCGAAACGCTTTCCGCTTCTTTTTCCAGGCAGACCTGCTCCGCCAGCTGCTGTGCGTACAGCTGGATGTTGGCATCCAGACTAATGTATAAATCCTTTCCATCCACCGGCTCTACCCGGCTCTCTCCTTCATCCAGAAGCCGGACGCCGCGTGCGTCCGTCATTTCCAGAATCAGGCCCTCCTGCCCGGAAAGCACTTCCTCATACCGGCTTTCCAATGCCAAAATTCCCTGATTATCGCCTCCGGTAAAGCCGATCACTTTGGAAGCGAGATTCTCATACGGATAATATCGTTTATAATCCTCGTCCACCTTGATGCCGTCCAGCCCTGTCCGGTAAATTTCCTCCCCGGTTTCCAGATCGACATTGCTTTTGATTTTTTCGATGGACGATACCTTTTCCACTCTTTTTCGAACGGTCTCTTCCGACAGTCCAAGCTTGCTGCACAAAAGCGCAATCACTGCGTTGGGATCGCGAATCTGGTTATGGATGACAGAAATCGTACAGACCGGCTGGTTATCCGCCAGCACGATCCCGTTCCGGTCTAAAATTCTCCCGCGCTTTGCCTTGATTTTGCGCTCTCTCTGATGCAAATCCAGCGCGAGCTCAGAATAATGTGCCGCCCGAAATACCATCAGATATACCACTCTGGCGGACAGCCCTGAAAAGATCAGAATGCACGCCAGAAAAATTACGACGATCTTTTTGCGGTGAAACGGTTTGCTCAGTTCCATAGGTTCCCTGCAAAGCAGAAATTACTATACCTTATGAAACCGCTGCCTAAAATATGCACACGCTGCCGCTGCGCGCTGTGACCACATCAGACAGCGATACAGCTCTTTTCGTAACTGTTCCGTACCCTCGCAGTTACGCGCAAAAATCCATTTCAAATCGGCTATGCCGATAGGATTTTTGCCTTCTAGTCTAAGTTTTCTTACGGTCAGCGCAGTAAATGCGCAGACCTACTGAGCAGTTACCTCTTTTCTGCCATTATTCCATGGGATTTTGCGTATCCCCACCAGAGTCGCCTGCTGCACCATTTTCCAGAATGCCGGAAACCGGCACATCATAGCCATCCGAATCCTCCGTGATCACCTCTCCAGTCGTCGGATCGATCAACTGCCCGTCGCTGTTGACATACGGATTGTCCGCTTCTGCTCCATTTGCAGTATCTCCACCTGTTGTAGACGGGTCGTCGCCCGCAGGCTGCGCAGCGCTGCTGTTCTCCCCTGCCGTAGTATCCCCGGCAGACGGATCCCCGCCGGTATCGGTTGTATTTCCACTGACATCATTCCCGCTGACATCCGACGCCGGCGCGTTTGCGCTCAGCTGCTCGCGGATTTCAATCTGCATCGCTTCCAGCTCTGCGCGCTCTTCGTCCGTCAGCTCCTGTGTCATGAAGATATTTAAATAAGGAAGCACTTCGGTCAATATGTTTTTGGCGATGATACATGCTTTTCTCGTTTCCAGATCCTGTTCCCGGGCGTTTGGTCTGTTTAAAACCACATAAATTGCGATCTGTGGATCTTCTGCGGGCGCATAGCCCAGAAACGATACGACGTAATCCTCCTTTTCACGAGTACCGCTGGCGCTGACAGTTTCTGCTGTACCAGTCTTACCGCCGATGCGATAGCCTGCAGGCTTTGCACGTTTACCGGTACCATTTGCACCTTCCACAACCTGAACGCAGTATTCACGGATTTTCTCCGAAGTTTCCGCGGAAATGGTCTGTTTTAACAGTCTCGGCTCAATATTTTTTACCACAGATCCATCTGCTGCCGTAATCTTGCTTACCATATGCGGTTCATAATAATAGCCTCCGTTGATCAGGGAGCAAAAACCTGTGATCATCTGGATCATCGTCACGTTAAAGCCCTGTCCAAAGCTCGAGGTTGCAAGCTCCGTAGGTCCCATCGTTGAAGAATTGAATACCAGGGAAGCCGTTCTTGCCTCGCCCGCCAGATCTATATTGGTCTTTAAGCCGAAATTATATTCCGACATATATTTCAGAAATTCATCGATCCCGATAACCTGTGCCATCCGGATCAGCGTGACATTACAGGAGCGTTCAATGGATTCTCCGATCGTCAGCCACCCCTCCGCACCGTTTGTGTAGTTATGACAGCGGATTTTGTAGCCGCCGATCTCGATGATACCGGTGCATTCAAAGGATTCATTGCCTTTGAGCCTGCCGTCCTCCAATCCCATCGCTGCAACGAAGGGCTTCATCGTGGAACCCGGCTCGTAAGTGCTGTTAATGCAGTAGTTTTTCCAGAGGGCATTTAAGTTCTGTACAAGCAGATCGTTATTTTCCTCCTGCTTCATCGACGCTGCAATCTCTTCGTTGATGACCGTATCCGTCGAGTTTCCACTGACATCGATCAGTTTGCTGCCGATCAGTGCCTCCGGATTTCTCGTATCGTTTAAGTCAAACGTCGGATAACTCGCCATTGCGAGCACTTCCCCACTGTGGACATCCATCACAATACACGCTGCATCCTGCGCACCGTTACCCTCGCGGGTGCTGTCTTTGTTTTCGTCGTTATATTTTTTGAGGTACTTTTCCACAATGCCCTGAATCGTCGCGTCGATCGTGGAATAAACATTGTAGCCGTCTACAGCAGCCTCCGTCGTCCGCTGCAGATTATCGTCCCCGTCTATATATCCATACTGTCTGCCGTTTACGCCGCTCAAAACATCGTTGTAATACTCTTCCAGTCCGTAGGTTCCGGTTCCGTCCGTCCGCGTAAAGCCGATGACATCGCTTGCGAGAGAGCTATTCGGGTAAACTCGCTTATAGCTTTCCTCAAACCAGATTCCCTTGACATACTGGTTATATTCTTTCTGGCTCGTATCCGCCATCATCTGCTGATAATCACTGATTTCATTGTAGGACATTCTCTTTTTGAGGACATAATACTGGGAATCCGGGTGTTCCTGCGCATAAGCGCGCACCTGATCGCCGTCAATGCTAAAATAATCCTCCAGTGCCTGGATCGTAGGCTCCACATAGTCCTCTTTGTTATTCATCTGTTTGATATCCAGCACCAGATCGTAAACCTTTTCACTCGATGCCAGCTTCGTTCCCTTGCTGTCCAGGATTTCTCCCCGTTTATAAGGAATCGTCGTACTGGAATACTGCTGCTGGGAAAGCACCTGCTTTTTGTAGCTGTCGCCGTTATCCCGGTTAATTAAAATCAATCTGACGCTCAACCCTGCAAAAGCCAGCAGTACCAAACAAAACAGTACCACCAGCTTTCTCTGCATTCGTATTGTAAACTTATTCTTCTTATCCAATCCGGCACCTGCCTCACTTCTTGATGTCTGCATACTGTCTTACATAATCGCTTCCATCATCCGGGATTTCCACGATCTGTCCCTGTCCTGCGTAGGTCATGCCAAGCTCCGTAATTGCAATTCTTCTGATTTCCTCCAGATTGATGGAGCTGTCAATCCGGTTTTTCATTTCGTCATTTTCCGTCTTTAAGTTATTTAGCTGACTCTGCAGCGCTGCAACCTGCTTTACGCTCTGGGTGATCGAGGATTCCATCCGGATATAACTGATCAGCATTACGCTCGTGACTGCAAACGCCACAGTCAGAAACAGCACATAGGCTGCATTTCTGTAGCGCAGGCGTTTCATTTCCTGCTTCTGCTTCTCCAGCTCACGTCTCGGAACCCGTCCGGAGACCTGATCCAAATGGCGTTCCAGCCCTTCGCCTACCTCAGCGTGTCTGACTGCCGTACCGTTTACATATGCTGTTTTCTGATAAGGCGTTCTTTTGTACGCTGCCGATTGGCTTCTTCTGACTGAATTCGATGTTCTTGCCATTTGCTCTCCTCACCGCCGTCTGTTCCGGCTTCTGGTACAGCATTTCGTAAATAACGATACCAATCGGATTCACAGGCAAGTGAGTGGTATCGTTATTTCGAAAACGATGTACTAGCTCTCTATTTTTTCGAAAATGCGCAGCTTTGCGCTTTTCGCTCTGGAATTTGTCTCCATCTCTTCCTCGGTCGGAAGAATCGGTTTGCGGGTCACAACATGTCCCCGGCTCGTTTTGCCGCACACGCACACCGGAAATTCCGGCGGGCAGGTACAGGGATTTTCATTTCTGCGGAAGGCATTTTTCACAATTCTGTCTTCCAGCGAATGGAAGGTGATGATGCAGAGCCTTCCACCCGGAGCCAGCCGGTCGATAAAGGCGTCCAGGGAATTTTCCAATACCTCCAGCTCTCTGTTGCAGGCAATCCGAATCGCCTGAAACGTGCGTTTGGAGGGATGTCCGCCTTTTTCCCGCATCTTTGCCGGAATCGCCGCCCGGATGATGTCGTTTAATTCCCCGGTCGTCTCAATCGGCTTCTTTTCTCTCGCCTGCACGATGTGTTTGGCGATATTCTGCGCAAATTTATCTTCTCCGTAGTCCCGGATACACCGAAACAGCTCTGCCTGTGACCACTCATTGACGATCGTTTTCGCCGTCAGGGTCTGGCGCTGATCCATCCGCATATCCAGTGCGGTATCATAACGATAGGAAAATCCTCTCTCGGCATTATCCAGCTGATAGGAGGATACGCCAAGGTCTAACATAATGCCATCTACTTTGTCGATGCCGAGGCTGTTTAATACTGCCGGAAGGTTACAGTAATTGTCGCGCACCAGCGTCACATGTTCCTGCCACGGCTCCAGCCGTTTTGTCGCCGCTTCGATCGCCTCTGCATCCTGGTCGATACCGATCAGCCGGCCGGTCCTAAGGCGCGCTGCAATGTGGCTGGAATGTCCTGCCCCGCCCAATGTGCCGTCCACATAGATGCCGTCCGGTTTGATTGCAAGTCCTTCAATTGTCTCCTCCAACAGGACGGATGTATGTGCAAATTCCATCGATTTTTCCTTTCTTTGTTACAGCAATTACAGTCCGAGGTCGTCCATGCGCTCTGCGATATCCTCCATGGATTCCTCCGCCTCTTCTTCCAGGGCATCCCAGCGCTCCTGGCTCCAGATTTCAATATGTCCTGCAGCGCCCACCAGCACAACGTCTTTGGTCAGCTCTGCAAATTCTCTTAATTTGGAAGGGATCAGGGCACGTCCCTGCTTGTCCACCTCCACCTCCGCGGCGCCTGCCAGAAAGTGACGGACAAACATACGGGTGTCTTTTCTGCTGATGGGCATTGCCTGAAGCTTTTCTTCGAAAGCAGTCCAGCCGGCATTGTCGTACACAAATAAGCAGCCATCCAGTCCCTTGGTCACTACAAATTTCTCACCGAGCGTCTCTCGAAATTTGGAGGGAATGATCAACCTGCCTTTTGTATCCAACGTATGATTGTATTCGCCCATAAACATGTACAATCACCTGCCATTCATGGAAAAGGTCTGCCACCTTACTCCACTTCGTACCACTTTCTACCACTTTGAAACCATTTTAGTATAAAATGCCCTCCTTGACAAGCGATTTCAGAAAAAAAAGACAGCCGGACCGTGAAAAGTCCAACTGCCTTTTTCGTCATTCGTGACAACAAAATGCCCTAAAAGCGTACCTTTTGTTGTATTTATAATTTTTTTGCGCTTTTGCGAATGGTGCGAGTGAACAGTAACGATTTTCTCAGACATTGAAGCGGAACAGGATTACATCGCCGTCCTGTACCACATATTCCTTGCCCTCCATGCGGACAAGTCCTTTTTCTCTCGCTGCCGCAAGGGAGCCGTTTTCCAGCAGATCTTTGTAATTGACAACCTCAGCCTTGATAAAGCCGCGTTCGAAGTCGGTGTGAATCTTGCCGGCCGCCTGCGGTGCTTTTGTGCCCTGTTTGATCGTCCATGCTCTCGTCTCATCCTCGCCGGAAGTTAAAAAGCTCATCAGGCCGAGCAGATGGTAACTTGCGCGGATCAGCTTTTCCAGACCGGATTCTTTTAATCCAAGGTCATCCAGAAACATCTGGCGTTCTTCATCGTCCAGCTCGGAAATTTCTTCCTCGATCTGTGCGCAGATCGCAAATACCTCACTGCCGGTTTCTTTTGCATATTCTCTGACTGCCTGTACGCCTGCGTTGTCTGCGCCATCGTTTGCCAGATCCTCTTCCCCGACATTCGCCGCATAGATCACCGGTTTTGCAGTCAGCAGGTTCAGGTTCTTGAAGTATTCTTCCTCGTCTTCATCCTCTGTCTCGAAGCCGATTGCAAGCTTTCCGTCCTCCAGACGCTCCTTGACACGCTCCAGCATCGCCAGCTCTTTTGCCTGCTCCTTATCCATTCTCGCGCCCTTTGCCACTTTGGCGATTCTGCGTTCCAGAATTTCCAGGTCGGAGAAGATCAGCTCGAGGTTGATCGTCTCGATGTCGCGCAGCGGATTCACGCTTCCATCTACATGGACAACGTTGCTGTCCTCAAAACAGCGAACGACGTGCACGATCGCATCCACTTCGCGGATATTGCTCAAAAACTGGTTGCCAAGGCCTTCGCCCTTAGAAGCACCTTTTACCAGACCTGCGATGTCTACAAACTCGATCACAGCAGGCGTTACCTTTTTGGAATGATACAGATCACCCAGAAGCTTTAAGCGCTCGTCCGGAACGGCTACCACACCTACATTGGGGTCAATGGTACAGAACGGATAGTTTGCAGACTCCGCACCAGCTTTCGTCAGAGAATTAAATAAGGTACTTTTACCAACATTCGGGAGACCAACGATTCCTAGTTTCATTTTACGATTTACCTGTCCGAAAACCCTTGATTTATCGGGATTTTCGCCTTTCTATGTTTTTGTACTGCACAATTACCTGCACATTTTCAGGACGCTTTCTATTTTCTCCAGCTCTTTTATTTTCTCCCTCTCTCTGCCGTGTAAGCAAAAAGTTGGATACAATCTAATAATATATCATATTTGTTTTCTTTTTTAAACCTCAAAAATCAATTTTCCAAAGATCATAACGCATAACACACCGTCCCAAAATCCACTTTCGTCATTCCAAATCCGATGGCTTGTTTTTTTTTATGCTTTCCGCTATACTTCTCTCTGCAGGCTCTGTTTTTTCTCCTGGGCAGAGCTGTATTTGGGAAAAAGAAAAGAGGGAAATCAACAACAATGGAAAAAAGGGAACAACTCGGCAGCCGTCTCGGATTTATCATGATCTCGGCAGGATGTGCCATCGGCTGCGGCAATGTATGGAAATTTCCGTGGATGTGCGGACAAAACGGGGGTGGAGGCTTTATGCTGATCTATCTGATCTGCCTGCTCATTCTCGGTCTGCCTGTCATGACGATGGAATTTTCCGTCGGGCGCGCTGCCCGGACAAGTCCGATCTACATGTACCAGAAGCTCGAAAAGCCCGGCCACAAATGGGGGATTTTCGGTATCGTCAGTCTGATTGGCAATATTACCCTGATGGCGTTTTACACCGTCGTGTGCGGCTGGCTGATCTATTACTTTGTGAAATTTATAACCGGGCAGAATCAGTCCTTCGGCTTTACACAGATGATTCAGAATCCGTCCGTCAATGTGTCCTATCTGCTCATCACAGTCATCGTCGCTTTTCTGATTCTGAGCTTTGACTTACAGGGCGGGCTGGAACGCATCACGAAATATATGATGACCTCTCTGCTCGTTCTGATGCTGGTGCTGGCGGTCCACAGCCTGACCCTTTCCGGCGCAGCAGACGGGGTGAAGTTTTATCTGGTTCCAGACTTTTCCAAGATCAACGGCTCCGTCATCGTCGGCGCAATGAATCAGGCATTTTTCACACTGTCGGTTGGAATGGGAGGCATGGCTATTTTCGGCAGCTATATTGACAAAAAGCGGTCGCTGATGGGGGAATCCGTCACCATTATTTTACTGGACACACTCGTGGCAGTTCTCGCAGGGATCATCATGTTCCCCGCCTGCTTTACCTACGGGCTGGAGGTCAATGCAGGACCCAGCCTGTTATTCGACACCATGGCGGATGTCTTCAACCACATGGCTGGCGGACGCATCTGGGGCACTCTGTTTTTCCTGTTCATGGTGTTCGCCGCCCTTTCAACTGTCCTGGGCGTCTGCGAAAATATTCTCGCCATGATCCGCGAGCTCACCGGCTGGTCACGAAAAAAGGGCTGCATTGTCTGCGGCGCCGGCATTTTTGTCCTGGCTCTGACAACTGCCCTCGGCTACAGCCTCCTGCATTTTCAGCCCTTCGCAGCAGGCACGGCATGGCTGGATTTCTGGGATTTTATCGTATCCAACAATATATTGCCCATCGGTTCCCTGGTGCTTGCTCTGTTTTGCTGCAACAGCTTTGGCTGGGGCTGGGAGAATTTCGTACAGGAAGCCAATACCGGACACGGTTTAAAGGTGAAGGCATGGATGAAACCAGTCTTTCGCTTCGTCGTCCCGATTGCCATCGCGTTTATTTATATCTACGGCATGGCGACATTTGCGTGGCGCTAGGCACAAACAATAGAATGCACGCTCTGCGAGCATTCTATTGTCATGAAAAATAGGCTGCCCGGAGGATTTTTTCATTCCTCCGGGCAGCCGTTTTTATGCTCTGTCTAAATCCGTCTCAGTCAGGTGTCCCTACGCCTTCCGTATCCCGTCTTTTTTTTCAAATCTTCATAAAGCAGCTGATAATTTTCATATCTCCCCTTGCTGATTTCGCCGTTATCCACCGCTTCCTTCACTGCACAGTCCGGCTCCGCCAGATGCGCGCATCCCCGGAACCTGCAATTTCCGGCATGTGCTGCGATTTCCGGAAAATAGCCGCCCAGCTCTTCTTTCTCAACGCCGAATAACTCAATCGAGGAAAAGCCCGGCGTATCCAGAATGTAGGTATCCTCTTCCACCCACATCAGCTCCGTATGCCGCGTCGTATGCCGTCCCCGTTCAATTTTTTCACTTACTGCGCCTGTCTGCATCTGTACACCATCCTGCAGCAGGTTGATCAGAGACGATTTTCCGACTCCGCTGGGACCGGCAACAGTCGTCGTCTTCCCCCGAAGATACTCCCGGATCGCTTCAATACCTTCTTTTTGTGCCGCGCTGACAAACAGCAGCGGATAGCCACTGGTGCGATAGCGTTCCCTTACTTCCGCGATCATTTCGTCGGAAGCCAGATCCGTCTTGTTCATACAGATCAGTGCAGGAATTCCCTGTTTTTCCATTAAAACCAGAAACCGATCCAGTAAGTTAAAGTTCGGTTTGGGGCTCACAAGTGCAAAAATGACAAGCGCCTGATCCACATTGGCTACTGCCGGTCGGATCAGGCTGTTTGTTCTCGGCAGGATTTCATCCAGATTTCCCTTTTTTTCTGTTTCGTCCAGGACACTGATTGAAACCAGGTCGCCCGGCAGGGGCTTTTCCTTATCTTTTCGGAAAATGCCCCTTGCACGGCATTCGTATACGCCCTGATGGGTGTGCACATAATAAAATCCACCGATTCCCCTGATGATTTTTCCCTGCATCCACTTATCCTTCCGATGTAAACATGACCTGGCGCTGCACGGTCTGTCTCGTTGTCGTTCCGGGCACGGTTACAAGGTTTCCATCCTCGTCCGTCGTCGTGGTCGCCTCACCGGTCACCGTATATTCGTAGGTAATCAGTCCTGCCGGATCTGCCATTCCATGCAGATTGACTGTCGTGATCGGGAAAGAACGAACTGTCGTCTTTAAATATTCCGTACCGGACTGTCCGGTGATCGTTACTGTACACTCGGTTCCTTCTTTGTACTGGGGATCCAGATCTGCCGGGCTTGCAACCGCTTCCTGATATGCGTAGGTAACCGCTTTGGGGCCGACGCTGATTCCGATATCGATCGTAGAACCGGGCTCTACCGCAGCACCTGCCGTATAGCTTGCATAGCATACCTTTCCGGCAGGAACCGTGTCATCGCTCATCTCTTTCTGGTCCCCGATCAAAAATCCGTTTTCTGTCAAAATTGCAACCGCTGTCTCCACATCCAGACCGATGATAGCCGGCATCGTATTTTTACTGCCGGTATCCGGTCCCTGGCTGATCACGATCGTCACGGCAGAGCCGGAGGCTGCACGGGAACCGCCGACCGGATTCTGGGAAATAACCTTTCCCTTTTCAATCGTATCGGAGTAACCGTCCGCTTTCGTCACGGTAAATCCGCTTCTGGTCAGCGTTGCGGTCGCATCCGCCTCCAGTGCTCCTAACACATCAGGAACCGGGATTGTGTCCGTATCGGAAGCAGGTGCTGTGCCGCTCACCGTCAGCTGTACCTGCGTACCGGAGGAAACCGTCGTACCGCCCTGTACATCCTGTGAAATGACATTGCCCTCCGCTACCGTATCGGAAGTCTCATAGGCAAATTTTACCTTCAAACCAAGGTCTTCTAAGATCTTCTGCGCCTCTGCCGCGGATTTACCGGTCACATTCTCCACCGTCACCTGCGCAGACGTCGCGCCGAAATTGAAAATACCTACTGCCCTGCCGACTAAAAAGATCACGGCACAGCCGATTAAAACAGCACCGATGATCGCCAGCAGCGTCGTGATTTTTTCCATTCTGGAATCGTCATCGTACTCCTCATCCTCGTCTTCTTCATCCTCTTCCGGTTCTTCATAGGCGGGCTGTTTTTTCTTTTTGGGCTTCTGGGGCGTCTCGTTCTTTTTCAGGCGCGCGCCCTCTGTTGCCTCTTTATTTCTGCTCTCATTGATTTCCTTGCGTTCCCTGGAGGTCACGGTACGGGTCGCCATCGCCTCATCCGGGTTCTCGATCTGGACAAAATCCTCGTCCGGGGACATCAGCGCCTTTTTCAGGTCAGCAATCAGCGCCGCCATACTGTGATAGCGGCGATCCGGACTTTTCTGGGTACATTTTAAAACAATCTGTTCCACGCAGACCGGAATTTCCGGCACGTATTCTCTCGGAGACGGCATTTCTTCCTGAATATGCTTGATCGCAATCGCAACCGTCGTCTCACCGTTGAACGGAACGCGTCCGGTCAGCATTTCGAAAAGTGTAATACCCATCGAATAAATATCACTCTTTTCGTCGCTGTATCCACCTCTTGCCTGCTCCGGAGAAGTGTAATGCACAGAACCCATGACATTTGAGGTGATCGTGTTGCTTGTCGCCGCTTTTGCAATGCCAAAATCCGTCACCTTTACCTTGCCGTCCTTGGAAATAATGATGTTCTGCGGCTTGATATCCCGATGGATAATATGGTTGTTATGCGCTGCCTCGATGCCCATGCATGCCTGAATGGCGATACTTAACGCCTCCCGCACGGACAGACGCGCCTTTTTTTCGATATATTTTTTGAGCGTGATGCCGTCTACAAGTTCCATAACGATGTAGTAAACCCCGTTATCTTCCCCGACGTCATACACATTTACAATATTCGGATGCATCAGACTGGCTGCTGCCTGGGCCTCTACCCGGAATTTAGATACGAAATTCGTATTTTCGGAAAATTCCTGCTTCAGCACTTTCACCGCTACATGCCGGTTCAGTTTGTGATCCTTTGCCTTATAAACATCTGACATTCCGCCCATCCCGATGCGCTCGAGCACCTCGTAACGGTCGCCTATCATTGTTCCTATCTTAATCATCCGCTCACCTCATCTGAAAACGGCTCCATAATAATCACCGCGATATTATCTCTTCCGCCGTGGTCGTTTGCAGCCTGCACCAGCCGCTGCGCCCGCTCTTCCACGTTGCCTTCCCCTTCCAGAATCTGCAGGATTTCTTCATCCTCCAGCATTCCGGTCAGGCCATCCGAGCACAGAAGCACCCGGTCTTTTCCTTCCAGCGGAACCAAAAACAGATCCACCTGCAGATCATCCTCTACGCCTACGGCACGGGTAATGATGTTGCGATCCGGATGGATCCTCGCCTGTTCCCGGCTGATTCCGCCAAAGCGCACCATTTCCTGTACCAGAGAATGATCCTCGGTAATCTGACGGATGCCGGCATCATCCGCAATATACAAACGACTGTCCCCGACGTTTGCAACCTGAAGCTGTCTGTCTGCGCAGGTGGCGGCTACCACTGTAGTCCCCATTCCGCTCAGCTGTTCATCCTCCGCCGCCGTCTGCCGGATACACTCGTTTGCATGACGGATCGCGTCCACCAAAATTTCTGCCGGGCTGTCCGCCTGGCTTTGCCGGATCTGTTCCAGAATCGTCTCCACTGCAAGGCGCGATGCATAACCTCCGCCCCGGTGACCTCCCATTCCATCTGCTACAATAAACAGGTTGGGAAGCTTTCCGATCTCATCGGTGGTCATCCACGCATAGTCCTGGTTGAAGGATCTCTTTTTTCCAATATCTGTAATCGCGTAAGCTTTCATTCGCTCACCCTCTCTGTATTCGGAATTTCACCCATTATCTTTACCATACTAGCACAAAAATACAAAAAGGACAAGCTGTTATCCGGCATTGTCCTCTTTCGAGACGGCTCACTCTCTCTGCTCTTCCATGTGTCTGCGGCGCAGCTGTCCGCACGCCCCGTCGATGTCCCTGCCCATCTCACGGCGGATCGTGACGTTGACGCCGCCTTTTTCCAGACGCTTCTGGAACGCTGCAATCGCGGCGTGGTTGGATTGTACAAAATCCCGCTCCTTAATCGGGTTGACCGGAATCAGGTTGACATGACTGCCCAGCGGCGCTGCCAGACCAATCAGCTCTTCTGCGTCCTCTTTTGTATCGTTGACGCCGCCGACCAGACTGTATTCAAACGTCAGCCTCCGTCCGGTTTTGTCTGCATAATTCCGGCAGGCGTCCATCAGCTCCTTCATCCCGTATTTGTTGGCGATGGGCATCAGCCTGCGGCGCTTTTCGTCCGTCGTCGCATGCAGGGAAAGCGCCAGCGTGATCTGAAGCTTTTCCTCCGCCAGCTCATACATTTTCGGCACAATTCCGCAGGTCGAAACCGTCACATTGCGCTGGCTGATATTTAAACCGTTTTCATCCGTCAGCATCCGCAAAAATACGAGCAGATTGTCGTAATTATCCAATGGCTCCCCGCTTCCCATCACGACAACATTGCTTACCCTCTCCCCGGTCAGCTTCTGAATCCGGTAAATCTGATCCAGCATTTCCGCAGGCGTCAGTCCCCGTTCCAGACCGTCCAGCGTAGACGCGCAAAAGCGGCAGCCCATCCGGCAGCCAACCTGAGAGGAAATACAGACCGAATTGCCATGCTTATACTGCATCCACACACTCTCCACCAGATTTCCGTCCGGCAGCGCGAATAAAAATTTCTTTGTCCCGTCAATCGCAGAGGTCTGCTCACGCACTACCCTCAGGGTTGTCAACGGATATTCTTCCTTTAACCGGTTTCGAAACGCCGCCGAAAGATTCGTCATTTCGTCATAATCTCCCGCCAGCTTGACATGCATCCAGTCGTACAGCTGTTTTGCCCGAAACGGTTTTTCGGAAAGCTCTGTCATTTTTTCTTTCAGTAAATCAAGCGGCAGGGACTTTAAATCCCTGCTTTCTCTGTTTTCCATCGTCTATTTCTTCCTTCTCAGTCTTGCCATAAAAAATCCGTCGGTGTCCCACTCGCCCAAAAACAACTGCAAAAATCCTGCTCTTGTCTGTTGGCTGTGGAGACATTCCGGCAAAAATGGGTCGATGCTCTCTGCTTCAAACGGATACTTTTCGGTCACGTACCGCACCATCTCTTCGTTTTCTGACACATCCAGGGTACATGTCGAATACAGCAAAATACCGCCCGGCTTTACATACTGCCAGCATGCGTCCACGATCTTTTTCTGCAAAGTGACAAGTGCTGCCAGATCTTCTTTCGTTACCCGGTAACGGATTTCTTTTTTTCTGCCGATTACGCCAAGCCCGGAACACGGAACATCCAGAAGCACCACGTCCGCGCTTTCTTTATACTGCTCCATAAAAACTGACGCATCCCAGACATTGACCGAAACATTGCTGCACTTCATCCGGTCGGTATTTTCCAGAATCAGCGCAGCCTTTCTTTCGGAAACATCTCCGCAGATCACCTTCCCGCTGCCCGCCTTTCTTGCCGCGAGCGTTGTTTTTCCGCCCGGCGCGCTGCAAAGATCCATGACCGTCATTCCACCCGAAATTCCTGCTGCCTCCACCGCGAGCATGCTGCTGACGTCCTGCGCATAAAACAGCCCTTCTGCAAAGCCCGGCAGATGACCGATGCCCTCACAGCCTTCCAGATTCCACGCATCTGCATACAACTGGTGCTTCTGCACCGTCACGCCTGCTACTTCGATCGCTGCGATTTCCTGTGCCTTTTCTTCTTCCGTCAGACGGCTGTCCAGACGGATCGTCAACGGACGCCCTTTTTTCAGTCTCTCCAACATAGGCTCCGTCTTTTCTTCTCCATACTGCGCTTCCCAGAGAGAAATCATCCACTCCGGCACGCTATAGCGCACCGAAAGTGCCTGCACAGGGTTCTTTTGAAGTTCCTGCCAAAACGCACTCTCCGAATTCAAAATTTCTTCTTTGTTCCGTGTAATTGTACGCAGTACACCGTTTACAAAACCGGACAGCCGCTCAAAGCCCTTTTTCTTTGCCAGACGCACGGCTTCGTTGCATGCCGCAGAATCCGGCACGGTGTCCATATACAAAATTTGATAGACCGACAGGCGCAGCAGACTGCGGATCAGCGGTTTCATTTTGTTCGTCGGCGTTTTGGAATACGCGTTGATGACATAGTCCAGCGTCAGGAGACTTTCCAGCGTTCCTTCCGTCAGACGTTTTAAAAACGCTTTTTCCCGTGGATCTTCGTAGTCGTATTTATTTAAGGTATCCCGGATCAGGCTGCTGCCGAAGTTTTTGGTTTTCTCCATCTCCACAAACAGGAGCAGCGCTGTTTCTCTTGTATCCATTTTCTGTTCTCCATGTTCAGGGCGCGGTGCCCGCTGTTTCAGACAGCTGTTTCGCTTTTTCTTTTTCGTCTGCGCAGTGTCTCTTCTCCGGCGTTTCACACGTTTCAGGCTGCGCAGCGTCTCTTTTCCGGCGTTTCACACGTTTCAGGCTGCACGGTCAGTCCCTGCGGTCGTCCCGCCTGGACAGCATCACCAGCCGCAGCAGGTTCAACAGCGCCGCCGCTGCTGCCGCAACATAGGTCATTGCAGCCGCCCGAAGCACTCTGCGGCTTCCCTCTGCTTCGTTTTCCGATAAAATTCCGTATTCTGTTAAAAATCCCATCGCCCTGTGACTTGCATCGAATTCAACCGGAAGCGTCACGATCTGGAACAGCACTGCTGCCAAAAAGACCCAGATACCAATCTGCATCAGCAGCTCGTTGGAGCCCAAGAACAGCCCCAGAACGAAAATCGGCAAACCGAATTTCGAGCCGAAATTTGCAGCCGGAACGAGGGCCGAACGGAATTTTAACGGTGCATAGCCCTTGGCGTCCTGTACCGCGTGGCCGCACTCGTGCGCTGCAACTCCCACTGCTGCAACACTCGTCGCATTGTAGGTCGCATCTGACAGACGCAGTACCTTGGAGGACGGATCATAATGATCTGTTAAGTTGCCGCTGATATGCTCAATCCGCACATTCGTCAGACCGTTCCGGTATAAAATCCGCTCCGCAGCCTCTGCTCCGGTCATGCCGCAGCTGCTTCTGACGCGGCTGTAACGTTTAAACGTGCTGTTGACCTGGGCGCTCGCGATCATCGAAAGCACCGCGCCCAAAATTACAAGAAGATACGTCACATCATAGTAATAATATCCCATGTATGCCAAAACGCTCATCCAAGCACCTCTCCTTCCTCTACCTTACAGCCCAGCAAAAAGTCGTGCACCTTCATACGTTTCTTGCCTTCCAGCTGGACTTCCTGCAGGCACAGCACTCCATCGCCGGTCTGAACAAAGATTTCCTTCTTCGTCACCTTGGCAATACTGCCGGGCATAGAGTAAGCGGCAATGCCTTCTTCCTCCGCAGGCTTTGCCTGCCAGATTTTCAGCATTTTCCCTTTACAGGAAGTGTATGCACCCGGCCAGGAATACAGTCCACGCACCTGTCTGTCAATGGAAAGCGCGCTCTGGTTCCAGTCAATCTGTCCCATCGCCTTGGTCAGAAGCTTTGCGTAGCAGCTTTTGGAATCATCCTGCTTTGTCGCAGTCAGCGTACCCGCTTCCAGCTTTTGAAGCGTTTTCACAATCAGTTCTGCGCCTACTTTGGACAGCTTTTCTTCCAGCGAAAGGTCGGTATCAGTGTCCTCAATTACAACTTCCGACTGTGTCAGGATATCACCGGTATCGATTCCTGCATCCATCTGCATGATCGTCACGCCGCTCTTTTTCTGTCCGTCCATAATTACACGATTGATCGGTGATGCCCCGCGATAGGCGGGAAGCAGAGAGGCATGAATGCACAGGCTTCCATAATGGGGCAGATCCAGGATCTCCTGTGATAAAATCTGTCCGAATGCTGCTACCACATAAACATCCGCTTCATACTGCCTGAGACGCTCGATTTCCTCTGCTCTCTTAATCTTAATCGGCTGCAGCACCGGAATATCATGCTGCAGCGCGCATTCCTTAACCGGGGACATCTGCAGTTTTCCACTGCGCCCCTTCGGCTTGTCCGGCTGTGTCACAACCGCCGTTACCGTATGTCCTGCCGCAAGCAGTGCTTCCAGCGGAGCGACTGCAAAATCCGGCGTTCCCATATATACTATCTTCATCTTGTCCTCCATTCTGCAGGCGCCTGGCACCGTGGAAATTACAATTCAAACCTGCTGATTGGCTTCTGCATTGCATTCCAGGCTGCGCTGTACTGCCCTTATTCTTCGTCGAGTACCTCTGTCCCGTCCATTTCTTCGTAATATTCTTCGGTATCCATCAGCTGTCCTTCTACCTTTGACACATACAGCTCACCATCCAGATGATCTGTTTCATGGCAGATTGCACGCGCCAAAAGCTCGGTTGCTTCGATTTCATACGCTTCCATGTTTTCGTTAAACGCAATCGCCTTGACGTAATTGGGTCTTGTCACTGTGCCTGTCTTGCCGGGAACAGAAAGACAGCCCTCACCGCCGGTCTGCTCGCCGGATGTTTCGATAATTCTGGGATTGATCATGACAATCGGATCTTCTCCGGTCGTATCAATTACGACGATTCTCTTTAAAATGCCGACCTGGGGCGCTGCAAGTCCGACGCCGTTTGCCTCATACATCGTATCAAACATGTCATTGATCAGCTCCTGAATGCGGGGTGTCATCTCCTTGACCTCTTTGCATTTTTTATTCAGGACGGGATCTCCGATCGTTCTGATATTGCGAATTGCCATTCTTTTGTTCCTCTCTTTCTGATGTTCTGTCTTACTCTCTGTTATCGGTTTGCTGTCCTTTCTTGCTATGCAGGCAGCATCTGTCTCCTGATGATTTTCTAGAAGCTGTGCACCGGATCGAAATCAAACTGACACAGCGCTTTCTGCCGCTGCGGCAGGCTGCGCATCTGCTCAATTCCGTCCTTTAATTCTACCAGCTTTTCGTAGTCATGGTTTTTTAAATAAATACCATAGCGGTAAACGTCGTTAATTTTGCCAATCAGTGCCGGCGCAGGACCGATCACAATCGTATCGGGCAGGGCAGCGCCGGCGGCGTTGTGTGTCGCGGCGGGTGTTGGTATTTGCACAGTGCCTGACATTTTCTGTGTAAACTGCCGCGACTGAGTTACCTGTCGTACGTAACTCGCTGCCTCCTGTGCGCCTGCAAGCGCCTCTTCCTGCTTTTTGGAATAAAACTGCACCGCAAGGATGTGAGACGCAGGCGGATAGGAAAGCAGCTGCCGATACGTCAGCTCTTCTTTATAAAATCCCTCATAATCCTGCCGTGCAGCATACTGAATGCTATAATGATCCGGCTGGTAAGTCTGGATCACAACCTCACCTGGACGGCTTCCGCGTCCGGCACGCCCCGCCGCCTGCGTCAGCAGCTGAAACGTCCGTTCTCCGGCACGGTAGTCGCTCATGGACAGCGACAGATCCGCCGCCAGCACACCGACCAGCGTCACCGCCGGGAAATCATGCCCTTTGACGATCATCTGCGTACCGACCAGGATATCCGCATCCCCTCTGGCAAACGCCGCCAGAATCTTTTCATAGCTTTCCCGCGTGCGGGTCGTATCCGCGTCCATACGCAGCACTCGTGCCTGCGGAAACATTTTATGAAGCTGTTCTTCCATCGCTTCCGTTCCCGCCCGAAAGCCCAGTATATATTTCGAACCACAGGACGGACAGAGCTTCACGGCAGGCTGCTCATACCCGCAATAATGGCAGACCAGCCTTCCGCCCCTGTGCTCCGAAAGGGAAACGTCGCAGTGCGGACATTTGCATACATAGCCGCAGGCACGGCACGAGACAAATCCTGCATAGCCGCGCCGGTTCAAAAACAGCATCGACTGCTCTTTCCGCGCCAGACGATCCCTTAATTTTTCCTGCAGGCTCACCGAAAAAATCGACCGGTTGCCATTTCGCAGCTCTTCGCGAAGGTCTGCGATTTCCACTCTGGGAAGGCTTCCGCCGGTCAGCCGCTTCGTCAGTTTATAAAAATGATAGTCCCCCCTCTGAGCACGACTGTAAGCTTCCAGCGAAGGCGTTGCGGAACCCAGCACCAGCGTTGCATCGGAAAGCTCAGCGAGCTTCTGAGCTGTCTCCCGCGCGTGATACTTCGGGCTCGTTTCACTTTTATAGCTCAGCTCATGTTCCTCATCCATCAGAATCATCCCGAGATTTGGAAACGGCACAAACAACGCCGACCTTGGACCGATGATAACATCCAGTTCCCCTCGCTCTGCCCGCCTGCACTGATCCTGTTTTTCCCCGACGCTGAGCGTCGAATTCATCACGGAAACCCGGTCGCCGAAGCGCGCCGTAAACCGCTGCACTGTCTGATAGGTCAGCGCAATTTCCGGAATCAGCACGATGGACTGTCGTCCTCTTTTTATCATGCCCTCAATGAGTGCCAGATAAACCTCTGTTTTTCCACTGCCCGTGATACCGTGGATCAGGCTCGGTCTGCGGTCATTTTGGTCAAAAGCGTTTAAAATTCCATTTACCGCCCTTTGCTGTTCCTCCGAAAGCGTCTTTTTTTCCGTTTCTTCGCCCATTCTCCGGATCGGGTTACGGTACGCTACAGAAGCATGTACCTTTAACACGCCGTCGGATTCCAGTTTGCTGATTACAGACGACGGAACTTTTAACCTTTTGGTCGCTACCTCCCACGAAATCGTCCGGTTCGTCATAAGCTCCTGTAACAGTCGGAGCCTCGCTGTCTGATGCTTTCTTTCCATCTGCGCAGCCAGCTCCTGCGTTTGTGCATCCTGTAACAGCAGTTCAATGCTTTTTCGCTCTTTTTCCCCGACGGTCGCCCTCGCAGGCAAAACGGTTTTCAGAGCCTGTATCATCGTAGAACCGTACTGCTGCTTCATCCACGCCGCCAGCACGATCAACCGCTGTGACGGCTCCTTTGTTCCCGGAAGCACAGAATCGATCTCTTTCATCCGTTCCCGCGGGAACTCCGAATGATCCGTCACCTCGATCACATAGCCGGTGCGCAGCACATTTCCTGCACCAAACGGAATTTTTACCCGCACGCCGGGTGTCACGCTGTCTGCCAGGCGCTCCGGAATCCGGTAGCCGAAGGGCCGATCCACTTTTTCATGGGAGATATCCACGATCACGTTCGCAAATTCTTTTTTCAAAAAGAAATTCCTCTTTCTTTTAAGATATCCGCAATCAAATCTCTTTCATCCATCGGATATTTCACACCCTTAATTTCCTGATAATCCTCGTGTCCCTTCCCGGCGAGCACAATGATGTCGCCGGGCTGTCCGTGGTCGATCGCATAGGCAATGGCTTCTTTTCGGTCCGGGATGGAAATATAGACGCCATCTGTCTTTTTCATGCCTGTAATAATGTCTTCGATAATCGCCTCCGGCTCTTCAAAACGCGGGTTGTCGGACGTGATGATCGTAAAGTCCGCAAGATTTCCGGACACCTCTCCCATCTCAAACCGGCGCTCCCGGGAACGGTTGCCCCCACAGCCGAACACGCAGACCAGCCTTCCATGCTCATACTCCTTTAACGTCGTCAGCAGGCTCTTCAATGCCATCGCATTGTGGGCATAATCGATCATCAGGGTAAATTCATTCGAAACCTTGACCATTTCGATACGTCCCTTAACCTTTGCTGCCAGAAGCGCCTTACAGATATCCGCTTCCGACACCTTAAAATGTCTGCAGATCGCAATCGCAGTCAGCGCGTTGTATACCGAAAACCTTCCCGGCATCGCGATTTCTGCATGGAAATTCATCAATCCGGTCACATCAAAGGCGATGCCGAGATGTCCCTGTCTGTTTGTAAACTGCAGGTTCTGTGCGCGCAGGTCGGCTTTTTTAGACATGCCGTAGGTTTCCAGACTGCAGGTGTGCTCCTTTGTAATAAGCTGCCAGTGCACATCGTCACAGTTTGCAATCCCGACGCGGCACTGTTGAAACAGCAGACTCTTACAATGCGCATATTCTTCAAAGCTCCCATGCTCGTTCGGTCCGATATGATCCGGCTCCAGATTTGTAAAAATACCGAAATCGAATACAAAGCCCTGGGTCCGGTGGAGCATCAGTGCCTGAGAGGAAACCTCCATTACAACGGTATCACAGCCAGACTCCACCATTTTGGCAAAATATTCCTGCAAAAGATACGATTCCGGCGTCGTATTGACCGCGTGAATATGCGTGTCTCCGATGATTATTTCAATGGTTCCGACCAGTCCTACCTTTCGTCCCGCATTTTCCAGGATGGATTTTACCAGATAAGTGGTCGTCGTCTTACCCTTCGTTCCGGTGATGCCGATCGTCGTCAGTTTTTTTGCCGGATGGTCAAACCATGCCGCAGATACGAACGCGAGGGCATAGCGGGTATCCTCCACCCGAATCAGGGTCGTTTCCGACTGTTTCGGAAGCTCTACTTCTTGGGATACGATAATCGCAGCCGCTTTTTTCTCTGCAGCCTCTGCGGCAGCCTGATGTCCGTCAAAATTTGCCCCCTTGATGCAGACAAACAGACAGCCTTCTACAATTTTTCGGGAGTCATAAACGACCGCCGTAATTTCTTTTTCCAGATTTCCTCTTTCACAGGTAAAGGTAAGCTCACTCAAAAGCTCTTTCAATGCTTTCATGAAATCGGTCTCCTTTCCGATCCGCTGCAGTTTCGCAGGAACGAACTATTACAATTTACAATCATAGCATATTGGCAGACATCCTGCAATTTAGTACAGATTTTTCACCTTAAATTCGCGCTCCACCTCGCGGCGCTGATCCTTCTTTGCAATATCCTGCCGCTTGTCGTAGAGCTTTTTGCCGCGGCAGAGACCGATCTCCATCTTTGCGCGCCCGTCCTTAAAATAGACCTGCAGCGGCATGATCGTATAGCCTTTTTCCTTACATTTTGCGGCAAGCTTTAAAATCTCCGCTTTGTGCAGCAGAAGCTTTCTCGTGCGCAGCGGGTCTTTGTTGAACAGATTTCCCTTTTCATAGGGGGAAATATGCATGCCATAAACGTACATTTCGCCGTTGTCTTCCTGTATAAACGCTTCTTTAATGCTGCACTTTCCAAGGCGCAGGCTCTTTACCTCCGTCCCGGCGAGTGCAAGACCGGCTTCCCAGGTTTCCTCTACAAAATAATCGTGATATGCTTTTTTATTGTTCGCGACCAGTTTCTGTGCTGATTTTGCCATCGTTTCCTCTCTTTTCCGCCTCTTCCAGCTCAAAATCCACCGTTCCGGCATACCGGTTTGCCCCCGTCACCCGAACCGTCACCGTTTCGCCCAGCTGATAGGTTTTGCCTGTGTGTTCGCCGACCAGCGCAGAGTTTTCTTCATCGAAGATAAAATAATCGCTGCGCAGGCTCGATACCGGAACCAGTCCTTCCACCGTATTCGGAAGCTCTGCATAAAAGCCCCAGCCCGTCACACCGGAAATGACTGCTTCCATCGTCTCCCCGATATGCTTTTCCATATACTGCGCCTTTTTCATCTTTTCACAGATGCGCTCCGCCTCATCCGCACGCCGCTCTGTCTCGGACGAATGCTTTGCTACGCCGTTTAAAATGTCCTCATAATGCTCTTTTCGCTTTTCGGTTAACCGTCCCCGCAGAAACTCCTTGATAATCCGGTGAATCTGTAAATCGGGATATCGCCTGATTGGGGACGTAAAATGGCAATAATGTGTTGCTGCCAGTCCAAAATGTCCGCTGCATTCCGGCGAATAGACCGCGCGCTTCATGCTGCGCAGAATCAGTCTCGACAGCATCGCTTCCTCCGGCGTCCCTTCGATCTGATCCAGAAGCTTTTGCAGCTGCTTCGGATGGACGTCTGCCCCGTTTTCCTGACGCTTTCCCTGTTTGCGCCCGATATGCAGCCGATAGCCGAAGTTTCCTAAAAATACGGACAACTGCTGCATTTTTTCCGGATCCGGGTTATCGTGTACGCGGTATAAAAACGGCTCCTCCAGCCAGTAAAAATGCTGTGCCACCGTCTCGTTTGCCGCCAGCATAAAATCCTCAATCAGCTTCGTCGCGTCGTTTCGCTCATGCGGGTGAATCGACAGCGGCTCGCCGTTTTCATCCAGTTCGATCTTGCTTTCCGGAAAATCAAAATCCACCGCGCCGCGCTCTTTTCGTTTCTGCCGAAGCACCTTCGAAAGCTTCGCCATCTCTGTAAGCATCGGTGCTTCGTCGCGGTATGCTTCCCAAAGGGCTTCGTCGCCGTCCAGAATTTTTTGCACCTGCGTATAGCTCATGCGCTTGTCCACACGGATCACAGATTCCACAATCTCATAATTGCCGATAGTTCCGCCCTTGTCCACTTCCATCAGGCACGACAGCGCCAGTCGGTCTTCCCCGGCATTTAGCGAACAGCACCCGTTGGACAGCTCCTTGGGAAGCATGGGAATCACGCGGTCAGGCAGATAAACGCTCGTTCCCCGTTCCTTTGCCTCCCAGTCCAGCGCGGAATTTTCCTGCACATAGTCTGCAACGTCCGCAATATGAACACCCAGCAGCCATCTGCCGTCTTTTTCTTCAAGGCTGACTGCATCATCCAGGTCCCGCGCATCCTCGCCGTCGATCGTCACCATCCGTATCGCCCGGAGATCTCGCCGCATCACGCAATCAGTCTCGCTGACCGGCTTGGAGACGCGCTGCGCCTGATTCAATACCTTTTCCGGAAATTCATCCGGAATGCCAAGGGCACGCACAACAGAGAGCATATCGATGCCCGGCTCATCTCTTCCGCCCAGCACCTCTATGATCTCGCCCTCCGGACTTTTGCCCTCTTCCCGACTCTCGATATATTCTGCAACGACCTTCGCACCGTCATAGGCATCCTTTTTCTTTTCCCGCGGGATAAAAATATCCGGCAGCTTTTTGTTGTCCGGCACGACAAAGCCAAAGTTTTCGCTCGACTGGTACAAACCAACTGCACGCAGAAGCTTCTTTTCTGCGCGCACATACCGTCCGCGCTTGGTCTGTTCTATTTTTCCCTCTTCCAGAAGCTCCTCCAAAATACGCTTTAGCTCGCGCCGGTCTTCCGGTTTTACCTGCATGAAGATTGCGAGCTCCTTTTCTTTCATCGGGACGTACTTTTCGTCCTCCACCAGCTCACAGATCAGTTTTTTTCTCTTTTCCAATAAATCTTCCATATGTCACCTGTTATAAAATGAAACGGTGCCTTCCGCGCTACCGCAGTGCGATCTCATGTTACATACGGATTGCTCCGTGCTTTACACCACTGTAATGCTGCCAAATCGAATCCGGCTTCTGACGGATTCGTCGCCTGCGGCGGGTCGCGTAAGCGACATCTTCCGTTCCGCCGCAGTGCGATAAAGTGCTTTTTTAGCTATCAGCAAAGCTGATAGCTAAAAAAGCACCCCGCCGTGCGGAGTGCTTTCGTAACATTCTGTACTTCTTATCCACGATATGCGCTCAGACAATACCGCTTATCAGCCCCAGATTCTGGTGATGTTCAGAATTACTGCAATTACCATGAAGCCGATTGCCAGCCATTTGGTAATTTTAACAAGCAGTCCTTCCATAGAACGACCTTTGTTCTTTCCCCAGTAGGTCTCTGCACCGCCTGCGATAGCGCCAAGTCCTGCATCTTTGCCTTCCTGCATCAGAACCAGAACTGTCAGGGCAATACACATCACTATAAAAATCACAGTTAAAATAATTCTCAGAATCTCCATGTTTCCTCACAATCCGCCGTTTTCCGGCTCTCCGTCCACATTTCATCTTTCCCTGCATTGATACCTCTCAATGCGAAACACATTGATTATAGCATGAACGCTTCCAGAAAGCAAGATGCGATTCATAACAATAGAATGTTCGCAGAGTGTGCATTCTATTGTATTGCGAATGGCGCATGTAAACCTTGAACGGAACCTCCATGCCGCTCAGCCAGCTTACAGAACTTTCCAGAGCAGCAACAGCAAAAGGATCACCGCCGCTAGTCCGGCAAGATAGGCAAGTCCGATGAGAAGCGCCGCTTTGAGCGCTCCCATCGCATACCAGAAACGTTCTTTTTTATTCAGGGAGGAATCTTCCCACGGCCGGTCGTTTTTGACCTTCGGAACTTCTCCCTCCCGTCTTTTTTTTCGTCCGGAAAAAGGGGCAAACAGAGACGGCGTTTCGATACCGCTCATGTCCGCGATCACGCGGCCGTCGTCCTCTTCTTCCTGCTTATCCGTTCCCATTATTTATCGTAGAGATGGCAGACAACGTAATGTCCGGGTTCCACCTCTTTCTGAACCGGCGCTTCATGCTTGCAGCGCTCCATGCAGTGGGCACAGCGGGTGTGGAACTTACAGCCCTCCGGCGGATTTGCAGGGGAAGGGATCGAGCCTTCCAGCACGATACGGTTCATCTTCGCTTCCGGATCCGGGATCGGAATTGCAGAGAACAGGGCCTCCGTGTAAGGATGCAGCGGATTACGGAAAATATCCTCTGTCGTTCCGTACTCTACCAGATTGCCCAGATACATAACGCCGACGGTATCGGAAATATACTCGACTACCGACAGGTCATGGGAAATGAACAGGTAGGTCAGGCTGTATTTTTCCTGCAGCTCCTTTAACAGGTTAATGATCTGCGCCTGAATCGATACGTCCAGCGCAGATACCGGCTCGTCACAGACAACGAATTCCGGATTTAAGGCAAGTGCTCTTGC
This sequence comes from Gallintestinimicrobium propionicum, assembly GCF_025567525.1. Taxonomy (NCBI): domain Bacteria; kingdom Bacillati; phylum Bacillota; class Clostridia; order Lachnospirales; family Lachnospiraceae; genus Gallintestinimicrobium; species Gallintestinimicrobium propionicum. The sequence goes on from NZ_JAOQJY010000009.1 coordinate 77,519, forward strand.
GATACAGATACGCTGTCTCTGTCCGCCGGAGAACTCATGGGGATACCGGTCTTTGTGGAAGGGCTGCAAACCGCAGTTATCCATAACCTGATCGATATAGTCATTTAATTCTGCCTTGGGAACCAGATTGTGCTCCCGAACCGCTTCGCCGATGATCTCACCGACAGGAAGACGGGGAGAAAGGCTGGAAAACGGATCCTGGAAGATGATCTGCATTTTTGTACGCATCTTTCGCATCTCTTTGGAAGAAAGGTCATAAACCTCTTTTCCGTTAAACAGCACCTGTCCGCCGGTTTTTTCGCCGGACAGACGCAGGATGGTACGTCCGGTCGTCGTCTTGCCGCAGCCGGACTCGCCTACCAGACCCATGGTGGTTCCGCGCTTCAAGTTAAAGGTTACGCCGTCAACAGCCTTGACCTGTCCAACGGTTTTACCGACCATACCGCCTTTGATGGGAAAATATTTTTTCAGCTGATTGACCATCAGAATATACTGCGGATCATATTCTACCGGTGTGAAATCCTTATCGATTGGCTGCATTTATTTTCCCTCCTTCTTATCGTAATAGCGATAGCAGCTGACCTTGTGTGTTTCGGACAGGCTGATCTCGCAGGGGTATTTTCCATCGCATTCCGGACAGCGCATTTCGCAGCGGTCACGGAAATAGCAGTAATCCGGCATGTTGACCGGGTTCGGCACCTTGCCGGGGATGGAATAAAGCTTATCGACCTTTTTGCCGATCACCGGTTTGGAAGCCATCAGACCGATTGTGTAAGGGTGGGAAGGATTCGCAAAAATCTCCTGTACCGTACCTTTTTCCACAACGCGTCCTGCATACATAACAACAACGTAATCCGCCATCTCTGCGATAACGCCCAGATCGTGGGTGATCAGCATGATGGAGGAATTGATTTTATTTTTCAAGTTGCGCAGAAGATCCAGAATCTGTGCCTGGATCGTTACGTCCAGCGCCGTCGTCGGCTCGTCTGCGATGATGATCTTCGGGTTACAAGCCAGCGCCATTGCGATCATGACACGCTGACGCATACCGCCGGAGAGCTCGTGGGGATACATCTTGTAAACGCCTTCGCTGTTTGCAATACCGACCATCTCCAAAAGCTCAATGGTACGGGCTTTGATCTCTTCCTTGCTCTTTCCTTCGCCGTCATGCAGCTCGATTACTTCTTCTACCTGTTCACCGATACGAAAAACCGGATTCAGGGAAGTCATAGGCTCCTGGAAAATCATGGACATATAATTGCCGCGCAGCTTCTGCATCTTCTCCATCGGAGTTTTTGCAATATCATATGCCTTATCGCCCAGGTTTAAGCGGATCTGACCATCTACGATCTGCCCCTGGGGACGCTGCAGCAGCTGCATCAGGGATAAGCTGGTTACGGATTTACCGCAGCCGGACTCGCCTACGACGCCAACCGTCTTGCCGATAGGAACCTCAAAGCTTACGCCGTCAACGGATTTTACCGTTCCGACGTCTGTAAAGAAATAGGTATGCAGATTATCAAATTCCACTGCATTTTCCGGATTGTGCATCTGTGTCAGATATTCCTGCTCCGGAACATTTTTACGCTTGTACTGTTTTTCATACTTACCTGTAATCTTACGGTTCTCTCTGGAAATCCGTCTGGATTCTTTCGCGGAGAGATAGCCTTCCGGATGTTTTTTTGCCATAGCTGGTTCTCCCTCCTTATCGTTTCATCTTCGGGTCGAACGCATCGCGCAGACCGTCGCCTACAAAGTTAAAGCCAAGTACTGTGATCAGCAGACAGATACCCGCCGGGATCCAGATAAACCAGTAGTTGGTCATAACGTAAGCATTGTTGACGTCGTTGATGATGTTACCCCAGGATGCGAACGGGAACTTAACACCCAGACCTAAGAAGGAAAGGGTTGCTTCCGTAATGATCGTACCGCCAAGGCTCATCGTACAGGTTACGATCAGCTGCGGGATAACGTTCGGAACCAGATGACGGAAAATCCGCTTGGAAGCGCGGATACCGCAGGCTTCCGCGGCTGTCATAAATTCCTGCTCTCTCAGGGAAAGGATCTGTCCACGCACCAGACGTGCGATAGACGGCCAGCCCAGGAAACCGAGAACCAGCATCAGATAAAGCATACGGATCTGGGGATCGAGCTGCATGGCATCCATCGCAGCACCCAGAATGATGATCAGGGGTGTGGACGGAATACAGTAGAAAATATCTACAATACGCATGATCAGGTTATCCACCCATTTTCCGAAGTATCCGGCGATACCGCCCAGCAGGATACCCAGGAACGCTTCAATAAATACAACGATAAATCCGATCACCAGAGATACACGGCCACCGTACATCAGACGGGTCAGCATATCCATACCGTTGGTATCGGTGCCGAGCCAGTGGGTTTTGGAGGGACCTGCATAACGGTCATACACATAGGTTTCCTTCGATTGCAGTACAGACCAGGTCTTGGAATCCGGTTTGTAAGTGATGGTGTAGGTGTATTCCTCACCGTCTGCATCGGTGTATACAAATTCTTCGGTGTCGCTGTCGATGGCATCTGCCAGCTTTTCTTTAAAGTCACGGCTGATGACAACGCCGTTTTCCTTTGCCTGTACAACGAAGCGGCTGACATAACCGATCTCATCGCCGCCGGATAAAATGTTTCCATCTGCATCCATCGTATAATCCTGTCCGTCTGCAGTAAAAGCAGTTTCTCCGTTTGCATAGGCCTTTAACGCTTCATGCTTGACTGCGAAAGTCAATGTAGAAGCCTCTGCGCCGTCTGCAGCGTTTACGATGTCCTTTGCTGCGATTGCCAGCACTGTGCCGTTGCTCGAAATCAGATAAAGGTCTTCGCCCTCTTTCTCTACCTCATAGGTCACATCTTTATACTCAAAGCTTTCCGCATTCTTGCCGATCGCAAGCATCAGCTGAGCCTGCAGAATGGAGCCAAACTCCTGTCCGTCATTGATCGTGTAACGCAGATCGTTATTTTTTACCACACCCACATACTCTTTGTCCATGTGCGTGTAAGTATAGAACTGTTCATCCTGTCCGTAAGGGCTTACCAGACCGCCGATAAAGGAAAAGACAAACATAACGACCAGCATAGTCAAGCCAACTACTGCCAGTCTGTTTCGGAAAAACCGTTTTGCAACCAGTGCGCCGGGGGACAGCACTTTGACACGACGGTCGTCATTTAAGGACAGTTCCTGCTCTATTTTTTCTTCTGTCGCTTTCTTTTCTTCCTGCATCATGCTCTCCTCCTTTCTTATGCAATCCGGACACGGGGATCAACCACCGCGTACAAAATATCGGAAATCAGGTTTCCGGCAAGCGTCAGAACCGCCAGAAACGTCATATAAAACATGGAAAACGGAATATCGCCTGCTACCATCGCCTGATAAGAGGTATAACCGATACCGGGGATCGCAAACAGCGTTTCCGTGATCAGTGCGCCGGAAAACAATCCAGGCAGGGAACCGCCGACAACCGTAACGAGGGGAATCAGGGTATTACGGAACGCATGGTGATAAATAACCTTTTTCTCGGAAAGTCCCTTTGCACGCGCGGTACGGATATAATCCGCATTTAATACTTCCAGCATATTTGTTCTCGTATAACGCATCAGGGAACCAACGGAAACGATCACCAGCGTGATGATCGGCAGAACGAGGTGATTTGCCTTATCGAGGAACTGCCCCCAGGAATCCAGCTGTGCATAGTTACGTCCCACCAGACCATATAAATCAAACCAGCCCAGCTTTACAGAGAACAGCAGCTTTAACAGCGTTGCAAAAAAGAAGGTCGGCAGGGAAATACCGATCAATGCACCCGCCGTAATCAGATAGTCCGCTCTGGAATACTGTTTGGTTGCAGCAATAACACCCAGCGGGATCGCAATAATCAGCTCCAGCACGAAGGAAATCGCGCCCATAATAAAGGAAAGCCAGATAACTTCCTTAAATTTGTCCAATACCGGTACGGTATATTTCCAGCTGTCACCGAAGTTGCCCTTCAGCGCGTCGCCTACCCAGGTCAGAAAGCCGAGTACGATCGGTTTGTCCAGACCATAGGATGCATTTAACTGTTCCATCCATTCATCATAGGATTTTGCACCTGCTCCCTGCGAAAGCTGCATCGCTCTCGTTTCCACAAAAGAGCCGGGAAGACATCTCATCAGAGTGTAAATGATGAAGGATACGCAAAATAAAATCACGACTGACAAAAGCAGTCTTTTGACAATATATTTCCGCATAAAAAATTCTCCCTTTGTTCTTATCGATTCCCTTCTTCCGCTGTATATCAAGCGGCCGCCTGCTTCAGGCAGCTCCTTGATATACAGCATCGCCCCTGATCTCCTCCTTTGGAGGAAGATCAGGGGCATAAGCCTGCAGTCTGTGCGTTTTAAGCTGCACAGAAATCGCCGTCGTTTAGTTTAACTCCAGCTTTTCAACTTCGCTCATCCAGCTCCAGTAAGGAGTCATATCAGGAGTCAGAGTGCTGATGTTGATACGCTCGCTAGAGAAGATGTAGCATTCGCTTCTCTGGTAAACAGGAACTTCAACGCCCCAGTCCATGATAATCTCCATGGCTGCTTTATACAGGCTCTTTCTATATGTCTGGTCAACGGACTGACGTGCTGCAACGATCATTTCATCCAGTTCGGAATCGTTGATCTTGTAGTAGTTGGTTGCGCCCTTGCTGTGATACAGCTGATACATATCAGGGTCAGCGGTTGCGCTCCATGCTGCTACCCACATCTCAGCTACGCCGGACTGATAGGTCGAATACAGTTCAGATGCAACTGCGATATCGTTTACCGTCAGGGTGAAGCCAATCTTTGCAAACGCGTCTGCCGCATTCTTTAACAGCAGGAAGGAAGGATGATCACCGGAGCCGCCTGCACCGATGTTTACCTGGTAGCCAAGCTTAGCGCCTTCAGGAGCTGCTGTCAGCTTGCCGTCTTCTACGGTATAGCCAGCTGCTTCAAAGAAGCCAAGTGCTGCCTGTGCTGCTGCTTCATATTTCTCTTCTGCGCTCATGCCGTCGGTATAGATCGGATTGCCGTCTACGTCGGTAGAGTAAGCGATCTGATAACCGTCGTCTGTTACCTGAGGTGCTGCCCAGGAAGTATTGGAGATCGGGTAGTTGATAACGGAAGCGGAATCGCCATAGTAGGAATCAATACCCTCATCACGGTATACTGCAAGGATGGTTGCAATTGCCTTACGCAGATCCTTGGACTGCTCGGATGCAGGATCGCTGCCAACCTTGATGTTGTCTGCGCTCATGGCAACATAGCCATAACCAAGGAAGTCATACAAACGCAGCGTGATCACATCGCCGTCGAACTCTTCGCTGCCGCCGTTGTATTCCGTAATCTGGTTACGAACTTCGGTAGAGTAAGAAGGATCTGCGATATCGATGGTGCCAGACTCCACACCGACAACCTTATCGTCTTCCTGTGTTTCCAGGAAGTTCAGATGCTTGATCTTAGGCTCGCCCTGGAAGTAGCTCGGGTTGGAATCCAGATAAACAACACCGTTGCTGAATTCCTTGAAGGTGTAAGGACCAGCACCCATCGGAGCGGTGGTTACGGAACGAACCTTGGAAAGATCACCCTTTTCAAAACCGAACTTGTTGTTGTCATAATCATACAGGGATGCATCGCCGTAGTAGCTCAGAGGAGCGATGGCAAAGGAAAGCTGATAGATCATGTTTGCGGAAACTTCGGTCGTTACAACTCTCATGCTGTAGTCGCCGGTCTTCTGGATACCTTCGATATAGTCTGCCGAATCACCGGTTTTTACACCAACAGTGGAGTAATTGTAAACATCTTCCGGAATCAGGTCAGACAGAGCAGAGCCTGCTGTCTCAGCTTCCATGGAAGAGAAGTTCCATCCATACTGATCGCCGATAGCCATAAAGAAATCCTTTACTGTAGCGCCGTCAGCCAGTGTGAAGCCCCATCCGTCAGCCGCAGAAGCAACGTCGGTTGTGCCATGGTTCTCTGCCATGTAATCAACGATTTCCTGTGCAAAGGCAGTACCGCCGTCATTGACTGCAGCCCAAAAAGCAGTCTGCTGATCTTCTGTCCACAGAGAGAAGTCTGTGTTGTCCTCGCCTGCTGCTGCGATCAGAGAAGACAGGGTTGCCATACCTTCCCGGTACTCATCCATGCCAAGGATCGGCTGGCTGTACAGAGTAGCAGAGCCGTCATAGGTAGGATCGCAATATACATACATGCTGAAAATTACATCATCAATTGTGATCGGTGTTCCGTCAGAGAAGGTCAGATCATCCCGAATAGTAACGTCATAATAAACGGAACCGTCGTCGTTCTGGGTCATCTCCAGATCAGAAGCGGTATAGTAGGTGTAGTCTGTTCCGTTGTAAGAACGGGTCTCACCTTCGATACCTTTCTCCACGATAGCGCCCTGTCTGTCAGCGCCTACCAGACCGATCTGGGTCATATCAACGATATGCTGATCTTCTGCGCTGGCTGCAAAGAACGGAGAGAATTTTCCCTCAAAATGTGCGCTGGATGCTACCAGAGTATCCGCGCCGCTTGCAGATGCACCAGCATCTGCTGTCTCTGTTGTGCCTTCCGTAGCAGGTGCAGTCTCTGTCTTGCCGGAGCCATTGCTGCTTCCGCAGCCAGCCAGAGAACCGGTCACCATGGTAAGCGCAAGCAGAGCTGCAAGAGCCTTGTTCGCCTTTTTCATGTGAATCCTCCTTTTTTTGAAAAAAACACCGTTTGCATCCTTTTTATTTCATGCAGATACACAGGAGTTTTTTTCTTAAAAATTGTACATTTGTTGCAGAATATACCGGTTCTCACAGCTTTTCCGCCCCTGTGATCGCCATACCTGCAGGTTGCATCGGCCCATTTTCTTTTCCTTTCGTCAAAGTACTAGCCAATGTTTAAATATATTACTATTTTTTTTGCTTTCTGTCAATCCTATTCCGTGTCAAAAATACATTTTTCCGTCACAGTCACGCACGTTTCCACGTGTATTTTTTAACGTTTTTTAAAAGTATAAGTGCGGCAGTGCCCATAACTACTTCTATTAGAAGGAACGGAATGGAGAATAAAATTTTGTTGCTGTGACGCGTTAATTCAACAAGTTCTCCTATGACGGACACTCCTGCTGCTGCGATGCAGACTCCGCTGCGCAGCGATATTTTGCACACTGTCTGCTGATAAACGTATTCCCGAAGCGGATATTCCTTGCCCAAAAGCCTTGCACATGCCCACGCGAGGCTGCAGGCTGCCGCCAGCTGCACTGCATATGGAAGCAGCACGAAAATGCTTCCCTGTAATCCCACCGACGGTACGCAGCCTGCGGCGATCGTCAGCAGGATGACCGCAATTCCGGCTGCCGCCATCGCGGTGGATTGTTTTTTCCACTCTTTTTCTGACAGTTCACAGGCATATCGACTGCCCTCGTATTGATAGTCACCGTTTTGTGTTTTCCTGAAATCGTCCAGATAGGCCCGGCGGCGATGGGATTTTGTAGAAGACTGGGCGTCTGCTTCTTTGGGCGAAGCAGCCCCCGGAGCCTTGGCAAACTTGGATTCTGTGACTTTAGAAGGCTCCGAGTCCGTTTTTTTAGGGGGTATATTTCTCTGATTATTTGAAGTCATGTTGAAATCCATCCTTTGTTTTGATTTTATCATTGCAATTCCTTGCTGTCATTTATTAATAATTCTATAGTTGACAAGATCATTTTTTTATTTTATCATAACCATATGAAACGGGTTTTGCGACCGTGAGACTGACTCAGAGCAGTCCAGACGGGGTGCTCGTTTCTTTTTTTGTTCACCGCCATCTCCTTTATACTCAGTGCGTATATTCTATCACACTTCTTCCAAATGGCAACCTCCAGTTTCCGGGAGCAAAAAACCGGCAGGCATTTTTCAATGTCCGCCGGTTCTCTTTTTTATGACAATAGAATACTCGCAGAGCATTCTATTGTATATGCAATTTTCACTGCCATGCAATGTGCCGCAGCAATTAACTTATTTGCCGAACTGCATATCGTTGTTGCCGGAAGTGGTCTCCCACATTTCAAGCATGTTGATCGGGTCGTTGTAGTCTGCCAGCCAGCCTTCACGAGCGAAGTCGAACTGACCGTCTTTTCTCTCGTTCAGGAATACGGACCACTCACGGGTCTCAACGGTTACGTTGATACCGATCATAGCGAAATCCTGCTGGATTGCTTCACCGATCTTAACATTACCTTCGGAATCGTTGGTCAGGTAAGTCATGTTGATCGGGGTATTTGCGGAAAGCATGCCGCTTTCATCGAATTCATAGCCAGCGCTCTTTAACAGCTCGATTGCTTTCTCTGTGTTGCCCTCCATATCGGTAGGATTGAAGTAACCAACGTTCTCTTCATCCGGATAGGTGTAAGCGTCATCATTTGCTCTGAACTCACCGCCATTGCCATCGCTCATGCCGGCAGGAATGAAGGTATTGGCAACTTCCTGGTTTGCCTGTGCGATCGCATCAACGATATACTGACGGTCGATCAGCAGGGAGAATGCTTCTCTCATTGCTGCAGCCTCTTCAACCGTCTTGCCTGCAAACAGCTCGCTGTTTACATTGAAACCGCAGTAGTAAGTTCCCAGAGTAGGGATCTTGTGATATTCAGGGGTATCCTTAACGGTAGCCATCATATCGGTAGGAATGGTATCTGCAAACTGCAGGGAGCCATCCTGGAATGCATTGTAAATTGCTGTGTCATCAGAGCTCAGCATGAAGTTGATCTTTGTCATGGAAACCTTGTCAGCTGCCCAGTAGTTGGGGTTGGGCTCATAGGTCATGGACTCGTTATGCTTCCACTCGGTCAGTACGAACGGGCCGCTGCCTACGAAACCAGCTTCCAGTGCCCATGCACCGGGGTTGGTGTCAGCGCCGTCAGCAGCTTCTACAGCCTGCTGAGGTACAGGATAAAAAGCAGGGAATGCGCACAGGTCAAGGAAATATGCGCAGGGTGCGTTCAGATGAGCAGTAAAGGTCTTGCCGTCTTCGCTTGCTTCGATATCCAGAGTGCCGTCATCCTTAGTTGCAAATACGGAGCACAGGTAAGAATAGTCAGCAGCTGTGTTTTCATCTGCCAGACGGTTCCAGCTATACAGAACGTCATTTGCATCCAGAGCTTCGCCGTCAGACCACTTTAAACCATCCTTCATCGTGAAGGTATAGGTCATACCGTCTTCGCTCATTTCATAGGAATCTGCCAGTTCGGGAACCAGCTGACCGTTCTCATCGTATGCAAATAAGCCGGAGAAGTTCAGGATTGCCAGGCATGCACCGTCAACAGTGGAGTTCAGCGCGGGATCCAGTTTGTCGGGCTCAGATGCAATCTGAAGATCCAGGGTGTTGGTAGGAGTCTTTGCAAAACCGAAGTATTTATAGCCGAACAGGTTGGCATAGATGTTCTCTACATCGGTCTTCTGCAGGTAGCTGTCGTTGTAGTAGTACAGCGGAACAACTGCCCAGGTGTTCATCAGCTCGTCCTCAGCCTCATGCATCAGCGCTTCACGCTTTACAAGATCTGTCTCCGATCTGATCGCAGCGATTCTTGCATCATAATCCTCCCATGCCGGAGCAGCTTCGCTGCTGGGTCCATGCTCACCGGTTGCTGCTGCAGTGTCTGCTGCTTCAGTGGATTCTGCTGCAGCGGTGTCTGCTGCTTCTTCTGTTGTTGCTGCAGGAGCGCTTGTATCAGCTGCTGTGGAACCACAAGCTGCCAAAGAAGCGGTCATGCAAGCTGCCAGCACAAGTGCCAGATACTTCTTTTTCATAATGTCTTCCTCCTTTAAAGATAGATAATGAAAAATAATATATACCCAAACAGTCCGCTAAATCTGCGTCCTGTCCAAGCGTCAAAATTACTGCCGGTTACTTATTCCAGCATGCTACCTGATGTCCGTTGCCGCGATCTGTCAAGGACGGGCACTCCTGTGCGCACTTTTCCGTGGCATATCGACATCTGGTACGGAATGCACAGCCGCTTGGCATGTGCAGAGGGCTCGGGACATCCCCTTCGAGAACGATTCTCTGCCGTTCCTTTGCCATCTTCGGATCCGGATAGGGAACTGCACTTAAAAGAGACTGTGTATAAGGATGCATGGGATTGTCATTTAATTCATTGGAATCTGCGATCTCCACGATCCTGCCCAGATACATTACTGCAATTCTGTCAGAAATGTGATGGACAACCAACAGGTCATGGGCAATGAACAGATAGGCAACGCCCAGCTTCTCCTGCAGCTCTTCAAACATGTTGATGACCTGTGCCTGAATGGAAACATCCAGTGCACTGACTGCTTCGTCACAGACGATAAATCTCGGATTGGTGGCAAGTGCTCTCGCAATACCGATACGCTGTCTCTGACCGCCGGAAAACTCATGTGCATAACGGGTTGCATGCTCTGCATTCAAACCGACCAGCTCCATCAGATGCAGGATCTTGTCTCTTCTTTCCCCTCTGGAGGTGTAAAGCTTGTGGACATCCAGAGGCTCGCCGATGATATCCTCGACTGTCATGCGGGGATTTAAGGAAGAATAGGGATCCTGGAACACCATCTGCATCTGTCTGCGCATATGTCCGATGCTCTTTTCATTCACTCTCTCCCCATCGAAAAAGACGTCGCCGGAGGTCGGTGTATACAGACGCAGCAGAGATCTTCCTACAGTCGTCTTGCCGCAGCCGGATTCTCCTACCAGACCGAGGGTTTCTCCCGGCTTGATGGAAAAGGAAACGCCGTCCACCGCTTTTAAGGGTGTGGTTTTCATAAATCCGGTTTTGATCGGGAAATACTGTTTTAAATCCCGTACCTCCACCAGATATTCGCTTTTGTTTTTTACTTCTTCGCTCACTGTCTGCCTCCTTTTTCTTCCTCCATGGCTGCCTTTACGTTCAGCCAGCAGGATGCGAAATGACCGTCAGGCATTTGCATTTCCGGCGGCTGCTCTTCGATACAGATCTTCATCGCTTCCTCGCAGCGTGGGCAAAATGCACAGCCCTTTGGCATATTTAAGAGGTTGATCGGTGTTCCCGGAATCGGGATAAGCTTTTCGCCGATTCTGTCCACATTCGGAATGGAACGCAGCAGACCTTTCGTATATTCATGGTGCGGACGGTAGAAAATATCTTCTGCCGTACCTCTTTCACAGACTCTTCCGCCGTACATAACGATAATTTCATCGCACATGTCCGCGATAACACCAAGATCATGGGTTACCATGATGATTGCCATGCCGAGCTTTTTCTGCAGGGACTGCATCAGCTCCAGAATCTGTGCCTGGATCGTAACATCCAGGGCAGTCGTAGGTTCGTCTGCAATCAGGATATCAGGCTCACAGGCCAGCGCCATTGCGATCATGACACGCTGGCGCATACCGCCGGATAATTCGTAGGGGTACTGTTTCACACGCTTTTCCGGTTCATTGACACCAACTAAAGTCAGCATCTCAATGGCTCTTGCCTCCGCCTCTTTCCCTTTTCTGTCCGTGTGAAGCTCAATGGCTTCCCTTAACTGGTTGCCCACCGTAAATACCGGATTTAAGCTCGTCATGGGATCCTGGAAAATAATAGAACAGCATTTTCCACGGAACTCCCGCATCTGTTTTTCAGAAAATTCTGCAATATCCTGTCCTTTGTAAAGGATTTTGCCTTCTGTGATGCGGCCGTTCTTTTCCAGAATACGCATAATGGAATATGCGGTTACGGATTTGCCGGAACCGGATTCGCCGACAATACCGAGGATTTTGCCTTTTTCAAGGTTAAATGTAACACCGTTGACTGCCTTGACCTCTCCCTTGTCTGTGTGGAAGGAGGTATGCAGATTCTGCACGGAAAGGATATTCTCACTCATGGTCTTACCTCCTTAATTTCGGGTCAAATGCATCCCGCAGGCCATCGCCCAACAGGTTGAATGCCAGGGTGATCAGACAGATCATGCCGGCAGGGAATAACAGTTTGTAGGGATACTGGGTGATTCCGGCTCTTGCCTCGTTTGCAAGGGAACCGAGAGACGGCATCGGAGCCTGTACACCCAGACCGATAAAGCTTAAGAAGCTCTCTGTAAAGATCGCAGACGGAATCTGCAGCGCTGCTGCAATGATGATAACGCTGACGATATTCGGCAGAATGTGACGGCGGATAATTCTGGAATCCTTCGCACCGCTGACTCTCGCCGCCAGAATGTATTCATTCTGTTTTACGGTCAGAATCTGACCGCGGACCATACGTGCCATGCCGGTCCAGTACAGCAGAGCAAATACGATAAACATGGAGATCATGTTGGTACCGATCTTCTGCAGCGCCGGAAATGCGTCGACATTGATAACCTCACGCAGTACGACAGACAGAAGAACCACCATCAGCATATCCGGCAGGGAATAAATGATGTCCACGATACGCATCATCACCATATCCACCTTGCCTCCAAAATAACCGGAAATACTTCCGTAAACAACGCCGATCAAAAGGACGATCACCGCTGCAAACAGACCTACCGTCAGAGAAACACGGGTTCCGTAAATAACACGGATGAAATAATCACGTCCCATGCTGTCCGTTCCCATGATGTGAGGGAACACTTCTCCGCCCTCTGCCATGTAAGCCAGCTCTTTTTCGGAATAGGTAAAAGGTGCCATGTTGCCCGCCGCCTTATCACGGCTGCCATTTACGGTAATGATCTGGGAATATTTATAAGGTACCACATGGGGTACGATCAGAATCATTGCAATAATGACGATCAGGACAATAATACTGCCAACTGCCAGCGGATTTTTCATCAGCTTACGCATACCATCTTTAAAGAAGGATACCGATTCGCTCATAACATCCTGCTGTCTTTTTTCTTCATCAGTTGCTTTTTCAAATTTTTTCAGATCCACCTGAAAACTCAAAGGAGATTTCTTGGGCATCTGATCAATGCTATTGGTTTCGCTGCTCATTGCTTCCTCCTTTCTTATTCCAGTGTGATTCTGGGATCGATCAGCTTGTAAACGATATCGGTGATCAGGGTCATCGTAACCATCAGGGTTGCCAGGAAAATCGTCGTACCCATGATCATCGGATAATCACGGTTTGTAATACATTCTACAAACTTGGAACCAAGACCGCCGATCGTAAAAATGGACTCTACAACGAGAGAACCGGTCAGGATGGATGCCGTCATCGGGCCGACATAGGTAATAACCGGAATCAGGGCATTTCTCAGGGTATGCTTGAAGATGACCTTCCACTGTGCAACGCCCTTCGCCCGCGCGGTACGGACATAATCCTGTCCCAGAGCATCCAGCATACTCGTCTTGGTCAGTCGGGTGATGTAGGCCATTGGATATGCAGCAAGGGCAATGACCGGCAGCACGTAGTTATGACTGGAGGAGCTCCATACCGGAACCCATTTTAATTTAATACAGAACACCAGCAAAAGCAGGGTACCCAGTACAAAGCTGGGAAGGGAAGTAAACAGCGTCGAGAAGAAAATGATCAGTCTGTCCGGCAGCTTGTTTCTGGTCAGAGCCGCAATGCTTCCCATCACTACACCGGAAATCAATGCTACTAAAACCGCCATGCCGCCAAGCTTTGCAGAAACACTAAAGGAACTGAAGATCGTCGTTTTAATCTCTCTTCCAGTCTTTGCAGAAACACCAAAATCACCGTGAAGCAAATTGTTCAGATATAAAAAGAACTGCTCCCAGACAGGCTTATCCAAATTAAAGCGCTGTTCCAGAACGCGCCTCACCTCATCCGAGATCGCTTTCTCTCCATCGAAAGGACCGCCGGGAATCGCGTTCATCGCAAAAAACGTAATGGCACAGACAATGAACACGGTCAGGATTGCAAGCAGTACTCTCTTCACAACATACTTTGTCAAATGTCAACACTCCTTTTCTTTCGCACATCCGTCTAGTAAATACACTTATTCGCTTCAGGCGGACATTATGCTTAAATAAAAATCCCGGGCAACAAGACCCTCCTTTGGGCTCGTTACCTGCCGGGCTTTTTTCACTGGTGAAAACTATATCATAATTTTCTTCTTCTTTCAAGTATTTTTTCGTTTGATAATATCGAAATAGCGTCCAAAAAAACGACCGGAATTTCATTTCTTTCCGGTCGTTTTTCACAAAATTTATTCTATTTTGAGAGTATTTTCTCCCTGTTGACCGCCATTTACGCGTGGAGTTTTTTTCCCAGCTTCTCCACGAGTTCTTCGAAATAGCCATCCTCAAACGGAACCTTTAAGCCGCATTCCCGCAGCATTTCAGGATAAAATTTTGAAGCAGACAATCTGCAGAGCGCAAGGTAGCTCTTCCATGCCTCTCTGTAATCCTCATCCATCCACACCTTGTACTGGAATGCGCAGCTTTGTGCCAGTACATAGTCAATATAATAAAACGGGCTGTTGTAAATGTGCTGCTGTTTCTGCCAGAATCCCCCCTTGGAAAAGAACGGATCCTCTTCGTAATCCAGATGGGGCATGTAGATTTTTTCCAGTCTGCTCCACTCCCGGCGGCGTTCTTGCGGTGTCAGCTCCGGAGTTTCATAGACGATATGCTGGAACTCGTCCACCATCGTTCCATATGGGATAAAACGGATCGCATCCTCCAGCTGCATGCTTAAGAAGTCCTTTTCACGATCTCCGAAAAATTCCTTCATCCACGGATCCGTGAAAAATTCCATCGACATGGAGTGGATTTCCGCAGTTTCCATCGTGATGTCCGCATGCTCCATGATCGGATCCTGCCCGGACAGATAGCCCTGAAATGCATGTCCGCATTCATGCGTGATCACGTCTACGTCGCCGCTGGTTCCATTAAAATTAGCAAAGATAAAGGGAGAATGATACTGGTGCAGATAGGTCATATAGCCGCCCTGTTTTTTATCCTTTCTGCCGAACACATCGAAGAGCTCATTCTCCATCATGAAATCGAAAAATTCTTTGGTTTCGGGGGACAACTCCGCATACATCTTCTGTCCGCTCTCCAGAATTTCCTGTGCAGTGCCCACCGGATCGGGATTGCCTTCTTTGAAATAAACCTCGTTATCGATATAAGAAAGCTTCTCCAGACCGAGGCGCTTTCTTCTGATCTCGTGTACGCGCTCCGCAAACGGTACGAATACCTCCTTCACCTGTCGGCGGAAATTTTCGACATCGTTTCTGTCGTAGCTGTTACGGTTCATTCTGTAGTAGCCCAGCTGGATATAATTGTCATAGCCCATCGCCTTTGCCTGCGCAGTGCGGTTTTTTACCAGCTTGTCATAAATGTCATCCAGTTCATCCGCAACTGTCATAAAGTAATCGCTGTAAGCCTTCCATGCCTGTCTTCTTACGGTTCTGTCGTTTCCGGTCAGATAGGGACGCAGCAGGGACAGATTGCATACCTGCCCGTCAAACGGAATCTTCGCGGACGCAATCAGCTTATTGTACTGAGTCGTCAACGCGTTTTCCTCCTGCATCAGGCCGATAATGCTTTCGTCCATACTCTTGATCGCATTGTCCATCGTCGCAAAGGCAACCCTGCCGATCTTTTCTTCCATAAAAGAACGATACGGCGATTCGTACAGGGCGCGCTGATAATCGGTTGCCAGACTGCTCAGCATCGGCGCTGTCTCATCGTAATAATCCTTTTCTGCCGCATAAAACGGATCTGCGGTATTGCCGTCGTGACGGATTTCCGCAATCGTCATGGAATCCATCATATTCTGATAAACTTTATAATATTCCTGATGGATCTCCCAGAGTTCTTCTCCGTTTTTTGCTTCTTTGACCCGTTTGGTCAAAGTTTTAAACTGCTCCGCTGTTTTGTCATAATCGACCCTTTTATAGGGCATGTCTTTGAACTTCATACGCACTCTCCATTCCCTGATAGATTTGATTTTGCAGACAGCTTAATCCCGCACCGCCGCCTGTCGGATCCTCTCCGCAAGTAAGGAAGGTTCCTGACTTTTCAGGATCCGCACCTGCTCATCCGGATTGCTGTAGCTGCTTTCCTTCGGCACAACTGTCACATCAATCCGATAATCCCAGTTGTAAACGCCGAATTCCTCTCCACTAATCCAGCTTAATTCCACCGGATAGATTGCGTCAAGCATTTTTTCGATATCCTCCGGATCGGAAAGGGTCACCTGGATTTCCTGATCCGAGATTTCTCCGGGTTCAAAGAAGCTGTCACTGTTTTCCTCTTCGCTGTCATCGTCATAATAATAGTAATCTACCTTGATCGATTCGATGTCATCTGCGCTCTGGTGGCCGGCACGGGCATAAACCTCAGCACCATCCTGCACAAGCAGGTCGTTTAAGGCCAAATAGGACCCATAGACCGGATAGGTCCAGGTGGTCATCATCGATGCATCCTTCTCCTCCGGATCCGCCATAGCAAAGGTCAGTCTTCCGTTTGGAAGCTCCGACGAGATCAGACTGTAATCATACTTCTTCATTTCCTCCTGCAGCGTCTTTAAGAGGGTCTGCTTATCTCCGGTGTAAAAGCTTTCCGTAACGCCATTATAATAGCTTACTTTCATCTTACCGACATTTGCCAGAAAATCCGGGTCATTTAACTGATATCGCTCCCGCTGGTAGGAAGCATCCCGCATTACAGTATCAATTTCAGAACGGTTTTCGTTTGAATCGGCCAAAAAGCGACGGTATACCTTTCTGCCGCTCTCCATGGTATAGCAGACCACCCATCTGACATAGCGTTTCTCTTCCTTTGGGTTAATTTCCTCTGCAGAAATCTCTGTCTGCGCTTCCTCCTCCCTAAAGCTCCCCGGCATTCCGGCATCCTGCCATCTCTTCTGCATCCGGATTGCTGCATCGATCGTCTTTTCCTCGGTTGAATTCATCCGTCGGAGCATCCGATCATCGAAAGCCTCATACATAATGTCATCGGAGCCGAAGCTTTCGCCCTGATAATAACCAAAAGCCGTATAGTCATCTTCCATCGTCACAGACACGGCTGCAATGTTCCCTTTCTCCGGAATCCAGCGATCATAGCCTGCCCAGTCAAACTGAAAACCTGCAAGGATCAAAACCGCTGCCGCTATACTGAAAATTCCGGCAAGCTTTCCATCCAATATGGTTTTTAACTCGCATCGGTAAATCAGGCGGATCACCACATGTCCGACAAGGACACCTACAATGCAGCCACCAAATAAAAACAGCCCCTTATTTGCTGCTACACGGGAAATGATCATGCCAACAGCAATGCCAAAGGGCACTGCCATCGCAGCCTCCAAAATACCCTTGAGGGGTGCAAATGCAATGGCATGCTCATAGCTTTCTGTTTTGCGCCTGCGGTAAAGCCAGAATGCAAACAGGCCTGCAGCCGCCGCACAGGCAAGAAGCAAAATACATTCTACCCCCACAGCCCTGCCCCAGCCGCCTGCATTTTTATAGCTGCACAGTCGTCCTTCGTCTCTGTACCAGATATGATTCAGCAAGTCCCAAAAGCCTGCAAAGGGTGTCAGATAGCTTTTTTGCATCCACTGTCTTGCATCTGCACTGCAATAGCTGGCAAAAAACATCGTTTTTAATTCATCGATCAGGAATCTCACTGCCAGCTCATAGGAAAAAAACACCGCGCATCCCAACAGCGCCGTCAGGATATTTCCGGTCAGCATAACTGCCACAAGCGCCACCTGATACATCGCAATAAACGCAAGCTGCTCCACGAACCATGCCAGTAATGACTGTGCCGCCAGAATTCCTGTCATTCCATGAAATGCTGCGCCAATGATCCAGTCCAGCAAAAGTGCTGTCAGGGTAGAAAAGCTATAGACCAAAATTCCGTTTCCACAGATCAGCATATAACGCTTTTTTAAGGATTCCGGGACCGAAAAGTACAGATCTGTTTTTCTGCGGCTGTAAAGCCAGCAAAAGCCCTGCACGGCAAATAGAATTGCAAAAAAAGCAGCAAACAGGACGTGTATGGAGGAAAAGCCGATCACATCCGTGATCCTGGACTGAATCAGTTCCCGCAGGGACTCTGCGGCCTGCGCTGTATTGTAAACACTGTCATTTACATAATTGTTCTGTAAACCAGTCAGTACAACCATCAGATACAGCGGACCGCAAAAGAGTGCCATCACCAGACACAGCAAAAAAGTCCAGCTTCTTCTTCTGTTATTTTCCAGCCATTTAGCCCAGTACGATTTTTTTAATATCATAACCTTGCACCTCCGTCTCGCTGATAAAGATTTCTTCCAGGGAAAGGGGCAGCACTTCGTGGAACAGACAGTCTGCCGCTGCAAACATGGCGATCATCTCTTCTCTGCTTCCTCTGACTGTCAGAGTCAACAAAGATCCCCGTCTATCGCATTTTACAATGTCTAACTGCTTTAACAGCCGCTTCTCTTCCTCTTTGGAAGAAAAGACGCACTGGATTTTCTGGATGTTGCACTTCATCTCCTCTAGATCCTTCGATAAGAGCACGCCGCCCTGATGTAAAAGCCCCACATGATCGCAGATATCCTCCAGCTCCCGCAGGTTATGGGAGGCGATCACCGGAGTAAACTGCCGCTCCTGCATTTCTTTTGCAAAAATGCTTTTGACACTCTGACGCATTACAGGATCGAGCCCGTCAAAGGTCTCGTCACACAGAAGGTACTCCGTCTTTGCGCTCAGCCCCAGCAGAATCGCGAGCTGCTTTTTCATCCCTTTGGAAAAGGTGCTGATCCTGCGTCTCGATTCCAGCCCGAAGCTGTTTAAGTATAAGTAAAACCGTTCCCGGTCAAAATTCCGGTACACGCTGCTGTAATAACGCTCCATGTCCTTCGGCGTCGCACCGTTGAAAAAGTACGGCTCGTCCGCGATAAAAAACAGCTTCGCCTTTGCATGCACATTGTCGTATACCGGCATATTATCCACAATCGCTAATCCGTCATCCGGCTTAAATACCCCGCACGCCAGGCGCAGCAGCGTACTTTTGCCCGCGCCGTTTGTCCCGATCAGCCCGAAAACCTCTCCTTCCCGGACTGTCACGCTTACATTTTTCAGAGCTTCAATCCCGTCAAAGGATTTGCTCACGTTTTTCAGTTCTATCATGTTTTCCGCTCATTTCTGCGCACGCTTTTTGCGCATGTCGAGTTTGTGTCAAGTGCGCGCAGACACAAATCCCGCGATTGAAAAAATTTATTTTTCAATCTTCCTCTCATTCCGCTGCATGGGCTTTGGTCTCTTTTTGCCCTGCCGCAGCTGTATCCTCTTGTTCCAGAAACTCGGTCAGCTCCTTAACCGTCATCCCCATGCTCAGCGCTTCTTTTTTCAGATCCCGGAGCTTTTCCAAAATTTCCTGCTTCCGGACATCCTTTAGACTGTCACTGTAGGCAACATAATTGCCCTTTCCTTTTACTGTATATAAAAATCCGTTCCGCTCCAGCTCACTGTATGCCCGCTGAATCGTGTTCGGATTGATCGACAGCTCCACCGCCAGGGAGCGTACGGACGGCATCCGGCTGTTCGGCTCCAGCGCACCGCTTAAAATCAGCATCTGGAACTTGTCCACGATCTGCTCGTACAGCGGTCTGGTATCCCGGTAATCCAGTATAATCATCCTTTCCTCTCATTTCTGCGCACGCCTTTTGCGCATGCCGAGTTTGTGTCAAGTGCGCGCAGACACAAATCTCGTGATTGAAAAATTTTATTTTTCAATCTTTCCTCCTTCTTCTGTTCCGATTCTTTTTGATTTTTTATCGATCCAGAACTGTATTGATTGTATTAAGTGTATTATCAGTATTAGTACGCTTTGAATATATACAGAATGTTGGTTCTTGTCAAGAGATTTTTCTATCACTTTTCCTTGCTTTTTTCACATAAAATGGTATACTGAAAAAATAACTTAAATTTCAGGAAGCATTTCAAACTTATGGAGGGATTACACCATGATTACGCTTCTGTCAAGACTGTTCATCCCGGATTACGAGAATTATTCCAGCCCGAAGGTTCGCCAGGCATACGGCATTCTCACCGGTTCGGTGGGCATTTTTTTTAACTTTTTTCTATTTGTGCTAAAGATCGTCGCCGGTATGATCAGCCATTCCATCGCCATCACTGCGGACGCATTCAACAACCTGTCGGATGCCGGTTCTTCGGTCATTACGCTGATCGGATTTAAGATGAGCGGACAGGAAGCAGACTCCGACCATCCTTATGGGCACGGAAGAATCGAATATCTCGCCGGGCTTTCCGTTTCTGCCATTATCCTCATCATGGCAGCGGAGCTTGCCAAATCCTCCTTTGAGAAGATCCTGCACCCGACCCTGCCGGAAATTTCTCCGGTTATTTTTTTGATTCTGGTCGTTTCCATTCTCGTCAAGTTCTATATGTATTTTTATAATCACAAAATTGCCGGTGCCATCGACAGCTCTGCGATGAACGCAACAGCGTCTGATTCCTTCGGCGATGTGCTCGCTACCTTTGTCGTCCTCCTTTCTTCTGTTATTGGGTGGATTTTCGGTCTTGCCATCGACGGCTGGTGCGGTCTTTTGGTCGCGATCTTCATCTTTTATTCCGGCGTAAGCTCTGCCCGGGATACCATCAATCCGCTGCTCGGTCAGGCTCCCGACCCGGAGTTTGTCACAAAAATCCGCAGCATTGTGCTTTCCCATCCACAGATCATGGGCATTCACGACCTGCTCGTTCACGATTACGGTCCCGGACGACGGATGATCTCCCTGCATGCGGAGGTCAATGCCCAGGGCAGCTTTGTGGAGCTGCACGATCTGATTGATAACATAGAGCGCGAGCTGCAGCAGAAGCTTTCCTGCAGTGCTGTCATCCATATGGACCCGGTCATCACCGATGATCCGGAGATCAATGAGCTGCGCCATAAAGTAACCGATATTGTCTACCGGCTCGATGAGCAGCTGACGCTTCACGATTTTCGTATTATACGCGGTCCTACCCATACAAACGTCATTTTCGATGTTGTGGTTCCGTTTCATTTTAAAATGACTGATGCCCAGCTGCGCAGCTGGCTCGATAAACGGATCAAGCAGATCGATCCGTCCTATTTCTGTGTGATCAATATCGACAAAAATTAGCGGACCTTCTGCTCCGTGTGTAATATCGTTTTTTGCCTCATTTCTGCGCACGCTTTTTGCGCATGCCGAGTTTGTATCAAGTGAGCGCAGACACAAATCTCGTGATTGAAAAATTTTATTTTTCAATCTTACCACTTATTTCGTCTTTTACAATGGAGAATTTTTATCATGAGCTTACTCGAATTATTCCTTCTGGCTGTCGGTCTGTCGATGGACGCTTTTGCCGTATCCGTCTGTAAGGGCCTGTCCGTACGCCGCGGCAGTATGAAACAGGCACTCACCGTCGGCATCTGGTTCGGTGGCTTTCAGGCGCTGATGCCCTTTCTCGGCTATCTTCTGGGCATCACATTTTCCTCTCTGATCACGAGCATCGACCACTGGATCGCCTTCGTCCTGCTGGCATTTATCGGTTTCAACATGATCCGCGAAGCCAGAAGCGATGAAGAAAATGAATCCAATGACCGCTTCGATTTCAAAACCATGCTTCCGCTTGCTGTTGCAACCAGCATCGACGCACTTGCCGTCGGCGTTACCTTCGCTTTCCTGCGGGTAAACATCGTTCCGGCAGTCAGCTTCATCGGCTGCATCACTTTCCTGCTCTCCGCAATCGGTTTAAAGGCAGGCAACATCATCGGCGCAAAAAACCGCTCCCGCGCAGAATTTGCGGGCGGTCTTGTCCTGATCCTGATGGGCATAAAGATTCTGCTGGAGCACCTCGGTGTGATTTCGTTTTAAAAGCTTTTGTGTGAGTTTGTCTGAAAATCTTTTGCTTGACAACTGTATGATGCAGTGTTAAAGTGGGCATATGCGATACACATTAACAATCACGGGAGATCCGGAAGGGATTTTCTGATAAAAGAAAGGAAAGGAGGTATGTTATGATGTTATTGTTCATCGGATCAAATCGAAGCTATTTTGAATATCATAAGAATGCCTCCCGCCCAAACTGACGATTTGATTCGTCTGACAAGAGCCGCGGCATTCTCATGCTGCGGCTTTTTTTATACAACAGGATGTTGAAAAACAGGCATTTTGTTGTCAATCAGGTCAGCCCGCCTCTTGTCTGAGCCGGTTTCTTTACCGCTCTCAGAAAGCTCCGGTGCTTTCCTGAAAAAGAGATTTTTTGCCGCAGAACATGCTTTCATGCTTCTGCGTTTTTTTATACCCAGGGGTATGTCCTGCCTTTGCAGGCATTATGAGCAAACGTCCCTTTCGACGTTATGTTTTTTACAAATGGAGCGAAAATCCTGTCTGGCGGGATTTTTTCCACATATATCAACTTCAAAAGAAGGGGGAATTTATTTTCATGAAAAAGTTGTCCTATTACTTAAAACAGCATATTCCGGGCTATCTGTTTGCCATCCTTTCGATGGTTATCGCGGTCAGCCTGGATCTGCTCACCCCGCAGGTGACCCGACATATTGTCGATGACGTCCTTGTGGGCGGTCAGATGGGGAAGCTCAAATATCTGCTGCTGGCGATTTTACTCATCGGCATCGGACGCTGTATTTTTCAGTACACCAAGGAGTTTACCTTCGACAAAATCTCCTCTACCATCGCCACAGACATGCGCCGCGATTTATTCGCGCACATTCAGTCGCTGTCCGCCGACTTTTTTGACAAGACGAGCACCGGAGAGCTGATGGCGCGCGTCAAGGACGACATCGACCGCATCTGGAATGCACTCGGCTATGTCGGCATGCTGATGATGGAGGTTGCGTTCCATGTCACCGTCATTTTATTCTGCATGTACAGCTTAAACTGGAAACTTGCGATCCTGCCCACGCTCTGCATGATTTTCTGCGCTGTCCTTGCGATTTTGATGGAAAACAGACTCGGAACTATCTACGAAGAGATCAGTGAGGAAAACGCAAAATTAAACACCGTTGCAGAAGAAAACCTTGCAGGCGTGCGCACCGTCAAAGCCTTTGCGCGGGAAAAATTCGAAATCAAAAAGTTTCTTTCCCACAATAAGCGCTACTACGAGCTGAATATGACGCAGTCCCGCGTGTTTGTCCGCTACTCTCCGTACTTTTCCCTGATTGGAAAGCTGCTGCCGCTTCTGGTGCTTTTGATCGGCGGTTACTTATTCCTGCAGGGAGAGCTGACGCTCGGTGCACTCAGCGCATTCGTACAATATTCCACCAACATCGTATGGCCGATGGAAATGCTCGGCTGGCTGTCCAACGACTTTTCCTCCGCGGTCGGCAGTTACCGCAAAATTCGCAAAGTGTACGACCAGAAGCCTTCGATTCAGGAACCCGAAGAGCCGATTGTCCTGCCGGAAGTGACCGGCGATATCCGCTTCGAGCACGTTTCTTTCCATAAGGAGGACCAGCATGAGATTCTTCACGACATCCATTTCCATGTGGAGGCAGGCAAAACGATCGGTATCATGGGTGCGACCGGAAGCGGCAAGACGTCCCTGATCCAGCTGCTCTGCCGCCTTTACGACGCGACGGGCGGCACGATCTATCTCGACAACGTGGATATCCGCAAACTCAGCCTGCGCCAGCTGCGCAGCTGTATTTCCACCGTCATGCAGGACGTCTTTCTGTTCTCGGATACAATTCAGGAAAACGTTATGCTCGGTCAGAAAGGAAACTTAAACATTTCCGACGTGCGGCTCGCTTCCCGCGACGCACAGGCTTCGGAATTTATCGACCGGCTCTCCGAGCAGTATGACACCGTAATCGGCGAACGCGGTGTCGGCTTGTCCGGCGGTCAGAAGCAGCGCATTTCCATCGCGCGGGCGCTGGCAAAGCATACACCTGTGCTGGTGCTGGATGATTCGACCAGCGCACTGGATATGGAAACGGAATATGCCATCCAGCAGACCCTCACCCGGCTGCCCCATACGACCAAGCTCATCATCGCGCACCGTATCAGTGCCGTCCGTCATGCAGACGAAATCATCGTCCTGGAAAACGGACACATTGCAGAACGTGGTACCCACGAAGAACTGCTTGCCCTTCACGGGCTTTACTATCAAACTTGGCAGGCTCAGTTTGGCATGATGCCTGACCAGAAGGAGGTGACAGATTATGGCTGTTAATTCTTATAAGCAGGACGAACACAGCACAGACGTCGGTAAAATGAAGACGCTGATGCGCCTGTTTTCCTATCTGCTGGACTATAAAAAGGAGATCCTCGCTGTTCTGGCGATCATGGCGTTCTGCGTGTTTGTCAGCCTCGTAAACCCTCTGATCATGGAAAACGCGATTGACAAGCATATTTCCACCGGCGATTTTCCCGGACTGGCAAAACTGATTGGAATCGCCGTTGTGCTGAACGTGATCATGATCCTTTTTGTCAAGCTGCGGATGCTGATTATGGCAAAGGTCTGCAACAGTATCCTCGTAACGATCCGCCAGCAGCTTTATACTCACATCCAGACCCTGGATTTTTCCTTTTTCGACAGCCGTCCCACCGGCAAGATCCTCGCCCGCATTATCGGCGACATCAACTCCTTAAAGGACGTGCTCGGCAACTGCGTCACGACGCTGATCCCGGATTTTTTCACAATCTGCGCCGTCGTCGTGATCATGTTTCTCAAAAATCCGGTTCTCGCAGCGGCTTCCCTGATCAGCCTGCCGCTGATGATCTTCTGCATGTGGTTTATCCAGGTGTACTCGCATAAGCGCTGGCAGATCCACCGCAAAAAATCTTCCAACTTAAACGCGTTTGTCCACGAGGATTTGTC
The DNA here is from genome assembly GCF_025567525.1 of Gallintestinimicrobium propionicum. Classification (NCBI taxonomy): domain Bacteria; kingdom Bacillati; phylum Bacillota; class Clostridia; order Lachnospirales; family Lachnospiraceae; genus Gallintestinimicrobium; species Gallintestinimicrobium propionicum. Next base: position 102,295 of record NZ_JAOQJY010000009.1, read on the forward strand.
CGGAATCCGTATCATCCAGAGCTTTTCCGCCGAACAGGAAACGATGGCTACGTTCCATCAGCTGACGGACGAGCACCGGGATTCTTTTATCGACGCAGTGCGCTTAAATGACGCGTTTGGTTCCGCCATCGATATTTGCTGGGCAATCGGCACTTTCGCCCTGTATTTTACCGGCATTGTCCTTCTCGGTCCCGATAAGATTTCCCTCGGTATCCTGATCGCATTCGGCTCCTATATTTCGATGTTTTGGAATCCGATTATGAACCTGAGCAACTTTTACAACCAGATCATCACCAATATCGCCGGAGCCGAACGTATTTTTGAGATTCTGGACACAGAGTCTAAAATTTCCGATGCTGACGGCGTGACCAAGCTGCCTCCGGTCAAAGGAGCTGTTACCTTCGATCATGTTTCCTTCTCCTATGATGGAGAGAAGCGCGTTTTAGACGACGTCAGCTTCCAGATCAAACCCGGCGAAACGATTGCTTTAGTCGGTCCTACCGGCGCAGGCAAAACGACGATCGTCAACCTGATCAGCCGCTTTTACGATATCCAGACCGGTCATATCCTGATCGACGATTACGACGTGCAGAAAATTTCCATCGAAAGCCTCCGGCAGCAGATGGGCGTCATGACACAGGATAACTTCCTGTTCTCCGGCACGATCAAGGACAATATCCGTTACGGAAAACTCGATGCGACGGACGAAGAGATCATCGCAGCCGCAAAGGCAGTCAACGCACATGACTTTATCCTAAAGCTCGAAAAAGGATATGACACCGTATTATCCGAACGCGGCGGCGGTCTTTCCATCGGTCAGAAGCAGCTGCTCGCCTTTGCCCGCACGATGGTATCCGATCCCCGCATCCTGATTCTGGACGAGGCAACCAGCAGTATCGATACCAACACGGAAATCCTCGTGCAGGAGGGCATTGAACAGCTTTTAAAGGGACGTACCTCCTTTGTCATTGCACACCGCCTTTCCACGATCCAGAAGGCCGACCGGATCTTCGTCATCGACAACGGCCGCATCATCGAGGAGGGCAATGCAGCGCAGCTGCTTGCGCAGAAAGGCTTCTACTACGATCTGTACATGAGTCAGTTTAAAAATGTGATGTAAATCACTGCACCGCGGCATAAAGACGATATCATTTTGTTGTGCCGCACCACGAGCAAAACGGCGCTGTCCGGAATTTCGTTTTCCAGACAGCGCCGTTTTTTTGTGTCTTCTTTCTATTCTGCCCCTTCTTGCGCCCGTTATTCTTTTTCGGATAAGATCACTGCAAGCATTCCCTGCTCCACCGTCACACTGGACCGTTTTCCAATAAATTCATTAGAAATCCCGATCGGAAAGCTGTTTGTAATCTCACCGTCCTGCATTTCATATTTTAAATTTCGAATCGTAACGCCTGATGCCTTTTCCCCAAGAGAAAACAGGGACAGAAAGCCTTTCGCTTCCGGTTTAAACCAGACCGTCTCGTTCTGCATCACGAATGCCGTCGTCTTATCATCCATCAAATACCCAACTGCGCTGCACTGTTTTAAATAAATCAGGCACTGCAGGTTTGCCAGCGTATGCTCGAGTCTGCCGCCCATCCCGCCGTAAATGCGAAATTCCTGACAGCCTTCTAAAAGACCTATACGGATTGCAGCCAGCATATCCGTATCGTCCTTTTCTGTCGGAAGTACAACGACATGATCCGGCGCAATTTTTGCGATCTCCGCAATCTGCGGCATGTCCGATTCCTGCGCGGAATCAAAGTCGCCCACAATCAGGTCCGGAACTATAGCATATTTTCTGCAGGTATCGTAACCGCCATCCACTGCGATCACAAGATCCTCCGGCTTTGTTTCGATTTTTTGAACGTTGCAGTCTCCTGCTCCAATTAAGATACACCGTTGCATGCTGCCACTCCCTTCTGTCCATCTGCGCCACCTGCATGATACCCCCACGCTGTGGCAGCCTACTTACTCCTTCTGACGCTTCTCGTTTTCTCCGCCCCAGTCATAAATCATTTCCGCCGACGAGCCCTCCGCCGTGTAGGTCTTTTTTGCAAAGCGGTAATTCATCCGGGATACAACGTTTGTATTGTCCGTTGCAATCCCGCTTACCATTGTATTCCAGTACACAATCTCATATTCCGTATGCGGATAATATGCCGCCGGATCGTAAGCTGGCACATACTCGATGCTGCTTCTCTGTACGCCGAGATCCTCCATTTTCTGTCCCAGCACCCGAATTGTACCACTTGGCTGTGCAAGAGAATCATCTTCTACAAAAGAAAACTTCCAGCCGTCCTCTGTAAGGAGAAATACGATCGCTTCTTTCGTGACCGGCACATAGGTATTGCCCGTCCAGTATTCCATCGTGCGATTGATAAACGCATCCCGGATGGCCTTGTACTGATCCGTCACGATGAAATTCCGCGCCGCCTCGTAGCCTTCCTGTTCAAACGCCTCAAACATCGGCGCGAAGTAATCGCTTATCTCCTGCTGTTTGGAAAGACATGCCAAAATACCATCTGCTTCTGCATCTCCCAGCGCCTGCGCCCGTTCTAGCAGTTTCTTCCAGCTGTCCCGATGCGAAAGGCTTAAATAAATCTTCTGTGCTTTCGGTATTATAAAGCTGTATGCTGCTTCCTGGTAGCTGCTGTCCTTTTCTGCAAGCCCCAAAAGCTTTTCGGCAACGTCTGCATATTCGTCAAAATCAGAGGTTCCATCCAGTTCGTCTAACATCAGGGACGCAGTATCCTCCTGCACTGTGACCTGCTGGACACAGTTTTCTAAAACGCTTCTGACACTTTCATTATCCGGATCTGATTCCAGCACGGTAAGACAACTCCTGATATCGTCCAGACCGGCAGTCTTTTCATTGACATGCTCCACTACGCTGTTCAATACGGTCGCACAGTAGTTCTGCAGCAGAATTTCGGACTGTGTCGTCTCGTATCCCTGATGTAGAATTTCTGCCGCCTCATCCAGCTGTCCCTGCGCTGCATAATCATCCGCCAGCCCACGATAAGCGCGCACGCTGCCTTCATCGATGGAAAGCGCTTCCGTATAAGCCTCCTGCGCCTCTAAATAATTCATTTCCGTCATATATTTTGCCGCAAGGGTCAGCTGCTTTTCCACCTTTGTCTGCGGTAAATTATGATAAATCAGCGTAGAACCTGCTGCCGTCACAATCACTGCTGCCGCTGCGATTCCGATTTTTTTCCTTTTCTGCGCTAATTTTTTTCCTCTTTTTTTCCACATGATAGATCTCTGCCTTTTCCTGTCTTTCTTTCGCCCCGATGCCAAAACCAACGGATTTTCCGGCTGTTTCTGGTGTCAGCGCATACAGACGGTATTGTATCAACTTTTCTCCCGCTTTGTAAAGGCTTTACACGAAAAAGTCACAGATCCGCTCTTCTATTCCCAATCATGCTCCCATAGAGCGGAACATTCCAAACATAAGCCCCATACTCAGAAATGGTCCAAGCGCAATCTTCCGCTCTCTCCCGTTTCGAAACAACATCAGATACAGACAGTATCCCCCTGCAAGCGCCATTCCAAACGCAAGACTGTCCCAGACAGCAGACAATCCCAAAAAGAAACCACCTGCCGCCATCAGCTTGACATCCCCGCCGCCGACTGCTCCCGGCCTGCATACAGCTGCCGCAAAAAGCGGCAATCCGGCAATAAACGCCCCGGCAAAACGCATTCTTATAGAAGGCTGCGGCATCCAAAAAAGCGCAGCAACACCGGTCAGGAACAGAAATCCCGTGATCGCGTCCGGAATCTTTCTTTTCTTAAAATCACAAAGGCTGGCTGTAATCAGACCTCCCATAAAAAGTACATCCAACAAATAGCTTCCTGTTTCTTTCATTTTTTCCGCTCATTTCTGCGCACGCTTTTTGCGCATGTTTTCTGCTTTCCATTCTAGCAAATTTGCGACTTTCCGGTAAGCCGTAATGTCTCACAAAATCGATAATCCAAACGCACGTTCTTTTTGTAACCACTTGCAAATTTGGCAGCAATTTCAAAACTGGCATGGTAAAAAAAGTGTAAAATGGCACTTTCTATCATGCCACATATTGCTTATGATAAGAAAAACTTTGATGAGGAGGATTTCCACTATGAAAAAAGAATCTTTTCAGAAGCTGGTTTTGACCGGTGTATTTGCAGCATTATCTTATGTTGTCTTCACTTTTTTGCAGATTAAGATCCCGCTTCCCGGCGGCGATGCAACAAGCATCCATCTCGGCAATGCAGTCTGTGTTCTCGGCGCGCTGATCCTTGGCGGTCTCTGGGGCGGCATCGGCGGCTCCATCGGCATGACCATCGGCGACCTTTTCGATCCTGTCTATGTCGTATATGCACCCAAGACCTTTATTCTGAAGCTCTGCATCGGTCTGATCACCGGTCTGATCGCCCATCGCTTCGGTCACATCACTTATCAGACAGACAAAAAGAAAATCGCCCGTATTGCAGCACTGGCAGCACTGGGCGGGCTGATCTTCAACACAATCTTTGATCCTCTTGTAGGATATTTTTATAAGCTGCTGATCCTGGGCAAACCCGCTGCAGAGCTGACTCTGGCATGGAATATCACTGCAACAGCCATCAACACCGTGATTTCCACCATCGTTTCCGTTCTTGTATACATGGCGCTTCTGCCTGCACTCAAAAAGTCCGGTCTGTTCTTTCAGGTCGGTAAAGAAGGATCTTCCAAATGAATCTACAGATTCCCAAAAAGGCGGCAGTCATCAACAGCTTCGCCGGATATGGACGCTGTTCCCTCACCGAGGCGCTTCCCATTTTGAGCGCCATGAGGGTGCAGGCGTGCCCGGTGCCTACCGCCGTTTTTTCCAATCATACAGGGTTTGCAGCCTTCGCCTGTCAGGATCTGACCGCGTTTCTGCCCTCCTATCTGGAGCAATGGAAGCAGTTAAATCTTACGTTTGACGGTGTTTTGTGCGGATTTTTAGGACAGGCAGAACAAATTCTGTCTGTTTCTTCCTTTCTTTCCGACCAGAAAAGCCGAGGCTGCCAAACAATTCTCGTCGATCCCGTCATGGGCGATCACGGAAAGCCCTATCGCACGATCACACCAAAACACTGTCAAAAGCTGCGCAGCCTGATTCCGCTGGCAGACATCATTACTCCCAATATCACGGAAGCATGCCTTTTGACGGATACGCCCTGGAAAGACGGCTTCTGGAATGAATCTGAGCTTTCTGAGCTTTGTCAAAGGCTTCACAAACTCGGTCCGTCCAAAATCGTCATCACAGGTCTGCCCTGCCTGATCCATGGGAAAGAAGGCTTTGAAAATTATCTGTCCTGCAAGGAGCCGTTTTCTCAATGCGCCTGCCTGACGCCCTCTGCAGGTCCGTCCCGACATGGAACCGGCGATATTTTCGCTTCGATCCTGATGGCGGACGCACTAAACGGCGTCGATTTTTCCGTCTCCGTCCAAAAGGCGGCGGATTTTATTTCCAAATGTATTTCCGCATCGAAAGCGCTGCAGATTCCGGAGCCTGATGGCGTCTGCTTCGAAAATTTCCTGTCAGATCTGGCAGACCAGTAAATGATACATCTATAACCGGGCGTATCAGCTCCTGTTTTTCCTGCACGAAAAAAGAATGCGCCGAGTGCGCATCCTCGCAGCGCGTTTTTCTTTCATAGGACGCATTTTCCTATGAAAGAAACAAAAGATCCTGCATTGTCCGACGCAAACGCGCAGCTGCAATGCAGGATCTTTTTTGCAATCTGTTATTTCGATCCGGCTCTATTTTACCAGCACTTTCTCAATTTCTGCGATATAAAGCGTATGGAAATCCTTATCCGGATACCAGGAATCCACGGTCTTTTGATCCAGAAATGCCGCTTCCTCCATGGGCTGTGCGAACAGCTTACGGCACACGAGCGTCATCCGGCTTTCTTCAAAAACGGGTGCGCCATCTACAAGTGACTCTGTCAGTCCGCTTTTGGCGATCTTATCCTCTGTCCTCCCAGATACCGTTCCCATGTAATTTAACATCTCCCGCTGTGTTTCCGGGAAAATACCAAGGGAAAACGTCTCTGTCTGATCCAGAAAGGTCTTCGTGTAGCGCTGTGGGCGAATCACGATCATCACGACCGACTTTCCCCACATTTCACCTACTGCTCCCCAGCTCGCCGTCATGGCGTTGCTTTTGCCGTCTTTGTTTGCTGCTACCAGCAGCCACTCCTTTCCGATCAGCTCGAAGGGGTTATCCTTGATCTCCTGCGGTTTGATTTCACGAAACATAGTTTTCCTCATTTCTGCGCACGTTTTTTGCGCATGTCAAGTTTGTGTCAAGTGCGCGCAGACACAAATCTCGCGATTGAAAAATTTTATTTTCAATCTTCTTCCTCCCGTCTTTAGTCTACGATTCCGTCATCTTCCGGAATGATCACTGCCAGAATAAAATACAGAATCAGTCCAAGTAAGCCTGCACTTGTAATCAGGCTGATCACTACATATAAAATACGGATCACAGTTGCATCGATCCCGAAGAAATCTCCAAGGCCGCCGCACACGCCGCATACCATTCTGTTCGTTGTGGAACGAAATAATTTTTTATTGTTCATAAGGATGTCCTCTCTTTCTTTGCTTTATCTTAATCCTGTTCGAAGTAAATTTCAATATTTCCCATGGAAGAATCCAATTTCATCTTTCCGGATGCCTTATTGCAGATTACGAAATTCTCCATGGAAACGCCGTCAAATTCTACGTTTCCCAGATCGCTGTCTATCTCATAATCAAAATCGTCTTCTCTCTGTGAAAGGTTCAACACAATGTTTCCAAGCTCAGCATCTGCATCCACCATATCTGTGATGCTCCCCGAAAAACGGAGGACACCTGCTTCTGCATCCGCTTCCAGCTCCGCTGCCTCACTATCCGTCACAGTAATGGCTCCCGCCTCCGCCGACAAAATCAGCTTTTTCGTCTGCAGCCCGGATGCTTCAATGCTTCCAGCTCCTGCCGAAAATTCCATTTCCTCCGCCGAAAAATCCTGCAGTGCCACATACGCCGCCTGTGCATCGATTTCGATCTTTTTCCAGTCCATCGATTTCGGAACCGTCAGGACGATTTCGCCGCCCTTTTGAATCGGTTTATGGTTCTTTTCTTCCAGATACAGACAGTTGTCTTCGATATAACAGTTCATCTTATCCCGATTGCTTCCGCTGAGGATAATTGCGTCGGACTTTCCGGGAACGATTTTTAATGCCAGGGTATTTGCGGAAATTTCCATTTCTTCCGGCAGCTTCCCGTTGAACGAAATTACCTCGCCTGTGCTGGTGCTTCCTACATCCGCAGGGCCGTCGGTTCCCCGTGACAAAATCTGAATCGATTCTTTTGTATTTGGCTGGAAATTCAAACCGATAAACGTGTCGCTGCCACCGAAATGAATATAGCGGCTGTTGATCTTGTCAATATTCTTCCATCCACCCATTGAGCTTCCGATCCCGATGAAAAGGAAGCCTGTTGCAATACAGATGATCGAGCCTGCAATCATCCCTTTTTTCCAGTTTTTCATACTGCCCGACCTCCTTTTCTCGTCACAATCCTGTGCAGGCAGTTGCACAACGCCCGGACTCCTGTCGGAACCACCTTACCGATCAGCCATCCCATAAGCAGCGTCACCAAAACGCCGATTCCGATTGCTGCCAAACTGATGCCGATTCCAATCATCGCCGCCGCTGGCCACGCTACGATCTGCGTAAACGCCTGAATCAGCGCCCAGATGCCCACACCTGTACAAACGATTCCGCAGACCAGCAGTGCAATTCCTGTGATAAACAGGGCAAAGAGAACGGAAATTGCCGCCACAAGCAGCCCAAACACAATCGGAAGCACCACAGGCGCTGCGAAAACGATCAGCAAAATCCACAGCCAGACCGGGGATTGCTTTCTGCGGGCAGCGCTGGAATCATCCTCTGGATCGCTATCCGTGCTCTGCCAGTCCGCATCAGAACGGTCGCCGCACGCAGGTTGCTTTACCCGCTGCAGCTCTTCCTTCTGCGGCTCCCGGTCGACGTAGCCGTTTTCGGAGAAATAACCGCTGTCACCCAGCTGACCGGTGCGGCTGCTGTCCTGCCAATTTTCGTCCGCCTGGCCGCTGCGCTCGCCAGCGGCGCTGCTATCCTGCCGCAGTCCGTTCCGGATAGAATCCGCGACCTCCTCCGGCGTGCCGAGTTCCTGCAGAATATCGAAATCTCCTGCGTCGCCAGCGTCGTTTAAGTAATCCTCATAATATTGCAGCGCTTCTTCCCGCTCCGCCTGCGGAACATCTAAAAGCTGCGCTTCCAGACGATTTAAAAATTCTGCCCTGTCCATCAATTTTGTCCTCCCTCAAAAAGTGCCGTTATCTTCTCAGAATACCGAATCCATTCCGATTCATACAGCGAAAGCTGCGCGCTTCCTTGCTCCGTAATCCGATAATACCGCCGATTCCTGCCTCCGAATTCCATATCGTAGACTTCCAAGCAGCCGTCTTTTTGCAGTCTGCGAAGCACCGGGTACAATGTCGATTCCGACAGATCGATCGCCTGGCGGACCTCCTGCGTGATTTTATAGCCGTATGTCCCTTCCGGCTCCCGAGAAACAACTGCAAGAACAATCGCATCCAGCAGCGCAGAGCCTGTATTAAAAATCATACGTTCCCATCCTTTCCCTAAACCTGTATCTTCTACAATATTATACATTATATAATATTGTTTGTGTTATAAACTATAAGCTACGTTTTTCATTTTGTCAAGGGCGACAAGGATGATAAAAAAGAATGTGCCCTGGCGCATCCTCGTAGAGCATTTATTATCGTATGGAAATGAAGTTTCCTATACGAAAAAAGAATGTGCCAGGGCACATTCTCGCGCCGAGGCGCGGTTGCTTTAGCAACCATCTACCCTTGCGCCGAGTGCGCATCCTCGCGGAGCGTTTCTAATTTTTATTCATGACAATAGAATGATCGCAGAGCGTGCATTCTATTGTTTATGAAATCTTTCGCTTTCGCACAGAAACCTCTTTTCCGTCGATATCCAGATCAAAGAGCCAGCCCGCCACTTCGAAGCCGCGGATCCTCATGTGACCGCAGTTAATCGGCAGCTGCGAATGAAAGACCGGTTCTCCATCCTCCATGGTAAGCCCCAGAATTTCAAAATAAATCAGAGATAAAAATGCAGTTGCGCTCCAGGTCTGTTTGCGTCTGGAATCCCATTCCACGATTCCGCCGGGTCCCTGCTCCTGCATACCACCATAAAGCGCACCGGTATCCGGATGATAAATTTCGGAAAAGTGCATATCCCGGACTGCCTTCTGTGCCATCAGATACAGCTCTTTTTCGAAGCTTTCCTGATGTCCTGCCCTGTGCATTGCGCGCGCCCAGAAGCCCTGGATATGCGGCCAGATCGTGCCGGAATGGCGTCCATAGCCGCCCAGGCACTCATAGCGCCAGAAGGTCGGCCATACACAGGGAATGCCGTGTGCGCAGATATGGGTATTTTCCCGGATCAACGCCGTCTGCCGTTCGTCCGCAATGCCGAACAGCACGGCAAATGCCAGCCCAAGCCCCTCTTCACAATCGCATTCTCCTGCTAGATAATCGTAGCTGCCGCGCTTCTCATTCCAGAAATTTTTGTTGACGGCTTTCTTCATGGCTGCCGCTTTTTCCTCGAACTCTTTTGCGGGCTCGCCAAGCGCATGGGCCATCTCTGCCAGAATTTCATAGGCTTTAAAATAAACGCAGTTGGTAGAAAGTGCTTTCATCGGAATGCCGTAGCCCTTGGGATAAACCGGATTACCCGGATAATCCACCCATTCCAGGATTCCGGAACCCTGATTCGGGCATTTGCTGTACTTGTCCGGATATGCCGCAATGCCGTCGCCGTACACAGCGGGACCGCGGAACAAACCGTCCTCTTCATCAAATTCGTCCTCTTCCAGACGATGTACAGAATTTCTGCCGGCTTCAAAAGCAAGGCGATAGAAGTTATCGTCTTTATGAAATCTGCAGTACTCCCTGGCACCGATCATCCAGATGATCGAATCCCAATACTGGCCACCGATATAAATGCTTCCCTCTTCTTCCTCCAAAACCGCAAGCAGCGTGTTTTTGGAAACCTCCGGAGACAAAATGCTCAACGCGTTCCAGATGTTGATCGCCGTATCCCGGGTCCACGGGGTATTGTAGTCCAGCCCCGCGATCATACAGGGCTTTTCCTCCGTCAGCAGTCCGTTCTGGTAATATACGATATTGCCGACAATATCCCCCGCTGCGATCCGATACGCATCGTTTAGGAGCTTATTGTCTGTCTCCAGGTAAGGAATATTCAGATTCATTTTGACCTCCTGTCATTTTTTGTCGAAGCCGGAGATCTTTTCCTGTCTCCATACGCCACTTTTTCCCGGGCGGAAAATTTTTAACATCCGGAAAACACCGGCGCGTTCCAGCACCGTCATCACCAGATATAAAATAATGCTGTCCACCGGAGCCTTGATCACATTTTTGATCAGCCGCGCGGGGAGCATCACCATAAACGCCTTACCGTACACCTGAGACAGCCAGAAGGTTCCGAGCAGGACATTCACCAAAAGCGCCACTGTCAGCTCCGCCGCCAGAATCCGCCAAAAGTTTGTCGGTTTGCGGTACAGGAAAAATCCGTAGATCAGTCCCGCCAGCAGGCAGTTTAAGGTCAGACCCGGAATCCATGCTCCGGTGGGATACAGCAGCAGCTTTAAAATATCCATCGCTGCAGCAAACAGGCTGCCGACCGCAGGGCCAAACAGGACGTCCACCATTTCATTCGGAAGACCGGATACGCCGATCTTTAAGTAATTCCCGATCTGAACGGTGAACGAGTTGAGAATCAACGCAAGCGCCGCAAAAAGTCCGCACGCCGTGATGGTGCGGATATTGCGAAACTCCCGCATGGATTCCGTAAAAAGAGCTGCCATTTTTTTCATTGCATTTCCTCCTTCTACAGACATCGGGCCGCAAAAGGAGATAATGGGATTATCTTCTGCTGCAGCGAGATGCGGTCTGTATACCGCAAGCCGAACCGGCTTTTCGTCCAACAGGCAACTCTCTGTCCTGCCGGCACTTAACGCATACAAACCTACTCTGCATGTTTTATTTTTTTGTTTCGTTTCCCATTATAACAGTGCAGCCTGCAATATACAATTCATATTTCAGGAAAATCTGTCATGGTCTGCGCAGCTTTCCAACAATAGAATGCACGCTCTGCGAGCATTCTATTGTCATGAAAAAAAGAATGTGCCTTGGCACATTCTCGCGCCGAGGCGCGGTTGCTTTAGCAACCATCTACCCCTGCGCCGAGTGCGCATCCTCGCGGAGCATTTTTATCGTAT
>NZ_JAOQJY010000009.1:113724-133427 GCF_025567525.1 Gallintestinimicrobium propionicum
GATTCATCCCTTTCAAATAGAGTTCTACTTTCCCCCGATACCGCTCACATTGCGTACTGGCTGTTATACAGCGTTGCATAAAAGCCGTTCTGTGCAAGCAGCGTCTCGTGGTTGCCCTGCTCGATGATATGACCATCCTTCATGACCAGAATGACGTCCGCGCTGCGGATGGTGGAAAGACGGTGTGCAACGATAAAGCTCGTCCTGCCTTCCATCAGCTTTGCAAATGCATTCTGAATCTTTAATTCTGTTCTGGTATCGATTGAGGACGTCGCCTCGTCTAAAATCAGCATCGGCGGGCGACACAGCATGACGCGCGTGATGCACAGAAGCTGCTTCTGTCCCTGGGAAAGGCTTCCGCCGTCCTCCGAAATAACCGTGTCATAGCCCTCCGGCAAGCGCATAATAAAACTGTGCGCATGGCATGCCTTCGCCGCTGCTTCGATCTCTTCCTGCGTCGCATCCGGCTTTCCGACCGTAATGTTGTCGCGGATGGTCCCGGCTCTCAGCCAGGTTTCCTGCAGTACCATGCCGTATCCCGCACGCAGGCTGTGTCTGGTCATTTCCCGGATATCCACATCTTCTACCGAAATGGAGCCGCTGTTTACATCATAAAACCGCATTAACAGGTTGATCACCGTGGTTTTGCCGCATCCGGTGGGTCCGACAATCGCCACGCGCTCACCCGGCTTTACCTGCAGATTGAAGTTCTCAATGAGCTTCTGCTCCGGCACATAGGAAAACGCAACGTCCTTCAGCTCCACTTTTCCATCCACATGCTGCAGTGAAACCGCATTTTCCACTTCCGGCACCTGAGATTTTTCTTCAATCAGCTCGAATACCCGTCCCGCGCAGGCGATCGCGTTCTGCAGCTCTGTTACGACGCCGGAAATTTCATTAAAGGGTTTGGTGTACTGATTTGCATAGCTCAAAAAGCTGCTCAGCTGTCCGACCGTCAGCCGTCCGTTGATCGCAGCCAGCGCGCCGAAGATGCCAACGCCGGTATACACAAGGCTATTGACAAAACGGGTGGACGGATTTGTGATGGAGGAAAAGAAAATCGCTTTCAACGAGCAAGTCTGGAGACGGCCGTTGATTTCGTCGAATTTTTCGATGGCATCCTTTTCCTGCCCGAATGCCTGCACAATCTTCTGGTTGCCGATCATTTCATCGATCAAAGCGGTCTGCTCGCCTCTCGCTTCGGACTGGGCCTTGAACATGCTGAAGGTCCGTTTTGCGATAAACGAGGCCACAAACAAGGAAACCGGTGTTACCACCAGCACGACAATCGTGATGCCGACGTTGACCGAAAGCATGAAGCCGATCGTTCCCAGAATCGTAATCACACCGGTAAAGAGCTGGGTAAACCCCATCAGCAGACCGTCCGCAAACTGATCGACGTCTGCGATGACACGACTGACGATCTCACCGTGGGCATGTCCGTCAATGTATTTGAGGGGCAGGACCTCTATCTTTTCAAATGCCTCGTTTCGAATATCCCGCACGATCTGATAGGTCAGTTTATTGTTGCAGACGTTCATAATCCACTGCGCCAGTGCGGTGATCCCGATCATGACCGCCATTTTGATCAGAACAGCAATCAGTCCGTCAAAATTGACATTACCTTTTCCAACGATGCAGTCCACCGCTTTACCGATTAACAGTGGAAGATACAGCGTGGATGCGACAGTAATCGCCGCTAAAATCACAGATAAAAGAAGGAAAAAACGGTACGGCTTCATATAGTGCAGCACTTTTTTCAGGGTCTGCGTCTGTCCTGCTTCCATTTTTTTTACCATGCTCAGCATCCTCCTTTCTCTGCCTTACCCGCATTGGCGGCGTTTTCACGCACTGCCTTCGCCGCCTTTTCATCGAACTGGGAATAATAAATTTCCTGATAAACCGGACAGGTTTCAAGCAGCTCCTCATGGGTTCCAAGTCCGGCAGCCTTTCCATCGTCCAGCACCAGAATTCGGTCTGCATGCTGAATGGAGGACGTTCTCTGGGAAACGATAAAGACCGCAGGATTTCCTTCCATATTTCGGATCGCTTTTCGAAGCGCCGCATCCGTCGCATAGTCGAGGGCAGACGCGCTGTCGTCCAAAATCAGGATTTCCGGCTGTCTGACAAGGGCACGGGCAATGGTCAGACGCTGTCTCTGACCGCCGGATAAATTCTTGCCTCCCTGCTCGATTCTACTCTCGAGCTGTCCGTCTTTTTTCTCAACAAACTCTTTTGACTGGGAAATTTCCAGCGCTTTCCACATTTCTTCTTTGGACGCGTCCTTCTTTCCCCAACGCAGATTCTCTACAATGGTTCCGGCAAACAGCACTGCTTTCTGCGGCACGATGCCAATCCTGCTGCGCAGCACTTCCGGGCTGTAATCTTTGACGTCCACGCCGTCTACCAGGACACGTCCCTTTGTTACATCATAAAAACGGGGGATCAGATTGACCACACTGGATTTACCGGAACCCGTACCGCCGATGATACCGATCGTCTCACCATGCTTTGCTGTAAAGCTGATGTCCGTCAGCGATTCGCTGCCCGCTCCCGCATAAGTCAGACACACATGGTCAAAGACAACCGCAGGCGCATTTTTGTCCGTCTCAATTTTCTGTTCCACATCAGCCAGTTCCATACTGTTTTGCACTTCCAGCACGCTCTGCACACGGTTGCCGCAGGCGATCGCTTTTGTCACCGTGATAATCAGATTCGCCAGCTTGACAAGCTCTACCAGAATCTGGGACATGTAATTGACAAGCGCTACGATCTGTCCCTGGGTCAGGATGCCGGAATCTACACGGATCGCGCCGGTATACAACAGTGCAATAATCGAAACATTGACGATCACATAAGTAATGGGGTTCATCAGACCGGAGATTCTGCCGACGTATTTCTGCAGCCCGGTCAGCGTTTCATTTTTTTCCTGATAACGGCTTAATTCTTCCTCTTCTTTATTAAAAGCGCGGATGACGCGTACGCCTGTCAGGTTTTCCCGGGTCAGACCCAGAACCTGATCCAGCGCCGCCTGCACCTTTTTGTACAGAGGCATCGTCCAGAACATGATGCCGAACACGACGATGGAAAGCAGCGGAATCGTCACCACGAAAATCAGCGCCGCCTTTGCATCTACGGTAAACGCCATAATCATCGCGCCGAACACAATAAAGGGTGAACGCAAAAACAGGCGCAGCACCAGATTGACACCGGATTGTACCTGATTGATATCACTCGTCATTCTCATGATCAGCGTAGACGTGCCGAGGGTATCCATTTCCGTATAGGACAGTCCCTGGATATGCGCAAACAGCTCATGGCGCAGGCGGGTGGAAAATCCGGTCGCCGCTTTCGCCGCAAAATACTGCGCTGTAATCGAGCAGACCAGTCCGATGACACCCAGCGCAATCAAAAGCATACACATCCTCACGATGTACGGTTTGTCCGATCCGCCGATACCCTGATCGATCACCGCAGCCATTACCAGCGGGACAAACAGCTCAAATAATGCTTCCAGCATTTTAAACAAAGGAGCGAGCACTGTTTCCTTTTCATACCCCTTCAAATAACAAAGCAGCTTCTTCACGTTTTGTCTTCCTCCATTCGGTCTTTTTATCTGCCAAAAATCCGGTTATAGCCATAGGGCAGCGGCCGTCCGAACAGATCCGGCCATCGAATGCTCTCTACCACGCCTTCCGTCTTTTCTGCCGCTTCCTGATTGTCCGGATTATCCGGGATTCGGTTCCCACACTGCACATTTTCGCAGCTGTCGCATACGCCGGCGCAGCGGACGCCCTCCTTTGTCAATTCTGCCCAGAACACGACGCTTTTTTTGGGGATCAGGCAAAGGCTTTCGTTGCAGGTGATGTAGGCAGCGGTATATTGACCATCGCAGTCAAGCAGTTTCAGCAGCGCCGGAAGCTGTTCAATCGGCTCACTGCTGCTTCCCAAAAAGATCATCTGCTTCACAAACCAGCCGGTTCTTCGATGAATTTCCGCATGGAACCGGCTATAGGCTTCCATCAGAGCTTCTCCGGCGAGTGTTTCAACCATATAACTTTCCAGCAGCATGTCCTGCTCTTGAAGCTTTTCCTGCAGCTCGTCCACCCCTTTTCCAAGTGTCATGGATGCTGCCAGTCGGTCTTCTTTTTCCGGGCACGCTGCGAACCGGCAGCTGATCTGATCGCTGCAGGCATCCTTTAGCCGGGTGCACAGCTGCTTGAGCTGCTCACGCTCGTCTTCCGGAAAATGATAGCGTGCAAGCGTCCGTGCTGTAAGGAGCACTGTGTCTGCGATTGGAAGCACTACTGATTGCGGCATCGCGTAAACGGGCGGAATGACGGATTGCGCAGATGCTGTGCCTACAGGCTGACACACCGATTGCGCAGAGGATGCGCCTGCAGGCTGACGCGCCGATTGCGCAGAGGATGTGCCCTGCAGCCCAATCATAACGGGCGCTCCTGCAGAATCTCCGCAAAATATCCCATGTGGGACACCGGCTCCCCGGCGCAGTACAGATGAGACGTGTCTCCCAGCATCTGCGTCCGGAACATTCCATAGCCCTGCTCCACCTCTTCCGTACTCACAACCGTCATGGAAGACGGCGGCAGAAACATCGTATGATTCAGACATACCGGAGAAATGGAAAGCAGATGGGACAGCATATAAAATGTCACTCCCATATGGCAGAACAGCACGATTGTGTCCTCATTATGCTGCTTCGTGCGATATAAGCGTCCCTCCCTGTGGTAACCGTGTTTTGCGAGGATGCCGTCTAAGCCATCGCAGACTTTCTGATAGGTCTCTGCAACCGGACCGCTTTTCATCAGATCCGTTTCCAGAAAACGATCTATATTCAGCAAATCCGGCTCTTTTGTCCAGTAAGCGGGCTTTAAATCCCAGCTCAGCCGGTTCTTTCCGGTTTCCGGGTCAACGACACAGGCATCGAATTCGCGCATCCAATCACATATCACTGCCTCCCTGCCGCATTCCTTCAGCGTAAACGAAGCAGTATCCTTCGCCCTGCCAAGGGGCGAGCAGTAAAATTCATCCACCTTCCAACGCTTCGTGCGCTCAGCAAGAAGCTTCGCTTCCCGCCAGCCCTTTTCTGTCAGGCTGTCAATTGAATAATCCGGTTCTGCATGCCGAATAAAAATCAGTCGCATCGACCCTCTCCTCCTTTTGTATCTCCCCATTTTCCAAATTGCTATGTAGTTTTTTCTGCTATGCAGCAAACATGTTTTCATGTTACTCCATTTCCACAGAAAAATCCAGCGCCAATTCTGCGTTCCGTCAGCGTAGCGCAGTGAAATTTTTTACGAATACCAACCGCATTCCGCGCAGCACGCTCTGTGCTTCCATCCCAGATACCGCGTTTTATCCGACGGTGCCCGGTGCACCCGGTACATCCTACTTCTCCTGTGTCCGACGGGCGTCCCGCAGGCAACGCGAAAAAACCGCATATCCCAGCAGCGCACCCACGCAGTTCAGCAAAATATCATCCACATCAAATGCGCCGAATGCCGTAAAAAGCTGAAACAGCTCGATACAGCAGACAAGCACGAACGCGTCCAGAAACAAAATCCAGAATCGGCGGCTCTCCTTTTGCAGAAACGGCAGTAAGAAGCCAAGCGGCACAAAAGCAAGCACGTTGCCGAAAAGATTTTCAAAGCTGTTTAATTTTCCCCAGTAACGGATATACATCCGAATCGTCTTAAATAAAGTGAAGTTGGCGGTTCCAAGTCCCTCCCAGACAACCTCCTTTGTCCAGGAAGCAGCGATCGCCTCCAGCCGCGCAAGGGGATACTTAAAAACAATCACCTTGAGCAGCACAAGAATATAAAAGAAAAACACAGTCTTGAGAATGTGCTTTGTTTTCCGACTGCTTTCATCCTCTGCAAAAAGACTGTGTCCCAGTTGATTCCATATCTTTTTCATAAAGATCCTCTACTGATAATAAACCTCCATCAGGCAAAGTCCGGACGCCGGTGCCAGCATTCCCGCCTTCTTCCGGTCTTTTCCGTCCAGAATCGCAGCAATTTCTTCCGGTCTGCGCACCCCGAGACCGACCTCCACAAGTGTTCCGGTCAGAATGCGGACCATATGGAACAAAAATCCGTCTCCCCGAAAAGAAATCCGGATATCCGCGCTGTTTTGCTCGAACAAAATGGACTCTATCGAGCGGACAGTCGATTTTTTCTTGTTTTTTGCGGAGGTAAACGCTGCAAAATCATGCGTCCCGACCAGATACTTCGCCGCTGTTTTCATCGCATCTACATCTAACTGCTGTTCGATCTGCCATACCAGCCGTCTGTCAAACACCACCGGGATTTTGCTGTTGTGAATCCGGTAGCAATAGGTCTTACCGACCGCATTTAAACGCGCGTGGAACCTGGGAGCAGCCTCCTGACAGGAAATAACCGCCACATCCTCCGGCAGATACTGGTTCAGCTTATCCAGAAGCTCTTCGCAGGAAAGCTCCGTATTCATATGGAAATTCGCGGTCTGCCCTAGGGCGTGCACACCTGCATCCGTCCTGCCGGATGCCTGGATTTCCACCGGAGTCCCCGCAATTTTCGAAAGTAGCGCCTCGAATTTGCCCTGCAGCGTGTTCTGAGTCGTCCCCTGCCGCTGCCAACCCTGATATCTGGTTCCTTCGTATTGAATCACAATTCTAAAGTTGCGCAAATCATCCTCCACTCTGCGGGCACAGCGCGCCAAAACCCCCGAACAACCAAGCGTTTCCTCAGACTTTGGCGCGCCGCCCCGAACCTCACGACAACGTTTTTTATTCCTTTTTCTCCGAAATCTCTGCCTTATCCTCCGGGGTCAGGCGCCGGAACCGGTTAAAGCCATGCACCAGGATCCGCACACTGTCAATGGTTGTGTCAAAAAATCCCGCCTGATACATATTGGCAACAATAATGCCTGCCGGAACTGCCAGGATCATGCCGGCAACGCTGCCTACCTTATAACCGATAAAGATCAGAAACAGGGTCGGAAGCGGCGGAACGCCAATGGAATCCCCAACAATTTTCGGCTGGATGAGCTGACGCAAAAGCTGTCCAACTCCCCAGATGATCAGCAGCCCGATGGCCATTTTAAAGTCTCCGCCAAGCACCTTGATCACTGCCCATGGCCACAGAACCGTACCGGTTCCGAATACCGGCAGAAAATCCAGGATCGCAATCCCGATCGAAATCAGCGCACCGTAACGCACCCGCAGGATCAAAAAGCCCACCAGCATCAGAAGATATACCCAGATCTCGATCTTTAGCTGTGCTTTGAAATATCCGCCAATGGCACCGGTCAGACTGTGATACATCACATCCCACTTTTTGCGGAAGTTCTCCGGTACATATCTGCGAAATGCAGCAATCACTTCTTCCCGCTGCGCAACGAAGAAATAAGAGGACAACAGGCACATAATGACACCGACGATGATCGTCGGGATATTTTTGGCAAAATTGCCGACTGCAGATACCGTCGGACTGCCCATATGATCCACTGCGCTGCTCAACAGCTTCATCAGCGAATTCAGAATTCTGGCAACCTGCTCCTGCACGTTTGGAGAAAAATAGTGAGAAAAGCTTTCCAGTGAGTTTCCCGCGTTGGAAATATCAGACTCCATTGCCTTCCAGAGTCCCGGCAGCTCTTCCACAAATCCCTTCAGCTGTCCTGCAAGCAGGCTCAAGATCCCGTAAATACCAGCTACGATCGCAGCGATAACTGCAATAATGACGATCGCAGAGCCTGCTTTTCTGCGGATCTTAATCTTTTCATCCAAAAAACGCACCAGCGGGTTTGCGATCATCGCGATGATCCAGCCAATTACAAAAGGCATAAAATACGAAATGACCGATGGCACAACAAATACGACAAACAGCAAGATCACTACTGCAGTGATCAGGTTTAACACCGCTTTTACATATTTTCTGGATTGTCTCCACATGCTTTAATGCCTCCGTCTTCTGAGAGAATGCTGTCGAGCAGATCATAAATTTCTTCCCGTCCCTGCTTGGAAAGAGAGGAATACGGGATGATGATCGTATCCTTCTGTGCCTCTAAGCCAACCCGAATTGCCTTGAGCTGCTTTTGGATCTGACTGCGGTTGATTTTGTCCAGCTTGGTTGCAATGATGATCGGATCAAAGCCGTAATGACGCATCCACTGATACATCTGCTTATCGTTTGCAGACGGGTCGTGCCGGATATCGATCAGCAAAAAAACCGCCTTTAGCTGCTTGGAGGAATGCAGGTATCGTTCGATCATCTTGCCCCACTGCGCCTTGACTTCCTGATTGGCTTTTGCGTAGCCATAGCCAGGCAGATCTACCAGATAAAACACTTCATTTACATTATAAAAGTTGATGGTCTGGGTTTTGCCGGGCTGGGAAGAAGTTCTCGCCAGGCTTTTCCGGTTCATGATCCCGTTGATGAGGGAGGATTTGCCAACGTTACTCTTTCCGGCAAATGCAATTTCCGGCAGTATATTGTCCGGAAGCTTACTCGTAATGCCGCAGACCGTTTCCAATTGAACGGATTTGATTACCATATCAGTTGTTTCCTTTCCCGCCCACAAAAGCGTGCGCAATCACATCGTCCATCGTTTCTACAAAAAGAATTTCCAACCCATTTTTGATCTCCGCCGGAATCTCTTCAACGTCCGGACGGTTCTTTTCTGGCACCAATACTGTCTTGATTCCAGCAGTCTTTGCCGCCAGAGTCTTTTCCTTTAAGCCGCCGATGGGCAGCACTCTGCCCCGCAGCGTAATTTCGCCCGTCATCGCCAGATCGGCGCGAACCGGCGTATGGGTCAGCGCAGACAGAAGCGCCGTCGCCATCGTAATACCGGCGGACGGTCCGTCCTTGGGAACCGCTCCCTCCGGAATATGAATATGAAAATCATTCTTTTTAAATACGTCGGGATCGATCTGGTACCGCTCGCTGACCGAACGGATATAGCTCAGGCCAGTCATAGCGGATTCCTTCATCACATCGCCTAACTGTCCGGTCAGCTCCAGCTCGCCTTTGCCCGGCATCATATTGACTTCAATCTGCAGCGTATCGCCGCCCACACTCGTCCATGCCAGGCCGCGCACAATTCCGATTTCGTCCGTCTGATTTGCTTTCAGAGAATGGAATCTGGGCTTGCCGAGATATTTTTCAAGGTTCCGGTCGTTGACGCGGATACAGCTTTTATCCTCTTTTAACAGCTCTCTCGCTGCTTTCCGGCAGATCTCCCCAAGCTTTCGCTCCAGACCTCTGACACCGGCTTCTCTTGTATAACCCTCAATCACGCTGCGCAGTGCATTATCACTGACGATCAGCCGTCCCTGCATACCGTTTTTCTTCAGCTGCTTGGGCATCAGATGCTCCCGTGCGATGTGGAACTTTTCCGCAGCGGTATAACTGCTGACCTCGATCACTTCCATACGATCCAGAAGCGGACGCGGAATTGTCTCGGTCGTATTTGCCGTCACAACAAACAGAACCTCCGATAAATCGATCGGAATTTCCACATAATGATCACGGAAATTGCAGTTTTGTTCGGCATCCAGCACTTCCAGAAGCGCCGAAGCGGTGTCTCCTTTATAGTCGCTCGAAACCTTATCCACCTCATCCAGCAGCATCAGCGGGTTTTTCACGCCTGCCTGTCTCAAACCATTGACAATCCGTCCGGGCATTGAGCCGACATAGGTTCTTCTGTGTCCCCGGATCTCCGCCTCATCCCGCACACCGCCAAGGCTGATGCGGACGTATTTTTTATTCAACGCCTCTGCAACGCTGCGTGCAATCGAGGTTTTACCGGTTCCGGGAGGTCCTACCAGACAGATAATCGGGCTTTCTCCCTGCTTGGTCAGCGCGCGCACCGCCAGAAATTCCAGCATACGCTCCTTTACCTGTTCCAGACCATAATGATCCCGGTCAAGAATCTCCTCCGCGCGGGTCAGGTCGGAGGTTTCGCGGGAGGTTTTGTCCCACGGAAGCTCCAGAAGTGTCTCGATGTAGGCACGTTCCACACCGGACTCTGCACTGTTTGTGGAAAGCCGTTTGAATCTGGAGATTTCTTTTGCGATCTTTTCCTTTACTTCTTTAGAGGCTTTGAGCTGCTGCAGCTTTTCTTCATACAATGCTGCATCCGACGCATCGTCCTCCCCCAGCTCCTCCTGAATATATTTCAGCTGTTCCCGCAAAATGTAATCTTTTTGGTTTTTATCCACACGTTCCCGCACTTTTTCCGTCAGATCAGTGCGGATTCTGGCAACCTCTACCTCCGTCGCAAGCACCTCTGCCAGCGCTTCGAAACGGCTTTCGAGATCCACCTGCTCCAAAATTTTCTGCTTTACGGTGTAATCTGCCGGAATATTTTCGATAATCTGATCCATCAGCTTACCAGGATCGTGAATTTCCTCCATATGGCGCAGAAGCGTCCGTCCCGTTCTGGGATAATATTTGCAATATTCTGTGAAACGATCGCGCGCGCTGCGCAGCATCGCTTCTTTCCTGCTTTCGTCCATTGCCGGCACTTCCAGCACCTCGATGTCGCCACCGAGCCATTCCCACTCTCCAAAAAGCGTCCTAAGACGTCCTCTGCAAACGCCCTCTACGAGAACGCGAACCAGATTGTCCGGCAGCTTCGTGACCTGTTTTACCTTTGCAATACAGCCGATCTGGTACAGATCCTCTGCCTGCGGGTCCTCCGTCTCAGCATGGCACTGGGTTACCAGAAATACCTCCTGATCTTCGCTCATCGCCTGTTCTGCCGCCAGAATGGACTTCTTGCGGATCAGGTCAAAATGTATCATCGTATCCGGCAGGATCGTCATGCTGCGCAGGGCGATCACCGGAAGTTTTTTGAAATTTTCCATCGTATGCTATCTCCTATTGATGCGGAGTTTAGGATAAAATCCTGCGGAGTGTTTTTTATCGTATGGAAACGAAGTTTCCTATACGATAAAAACGCCGTCCGTATCTGTCGCGGGCGGCGTCTTTTACTGTCATTCTATTTTGCTTCTTTAAAGCCGTCCAGAAGTCCCTGTTTTTCACGCCGTACCACCATCGGTTTTCCGGTTCCTTCTACCGCTTCTTTTGTAATTACGCACTGTGTAATGCTCGGATCGGAAGGGATCTGATACATCACATCCATCATCGTCTTTTCCATGATGGAGCGAAGTCCTCTGGCGCCTGTCTTTCTCTCCAGCGCGAGGTCAGCGATCTTTTCAATCGCTTCCTTCTCAAAGGAAAGCTTTACATGGTCGAATCCAAAGAGCTTCTGATACTGCTTGATCAGCGCATTCTTCGGCTCCATGAGGATTCGGATCAATGCCTCTCTGTCCAGTCCCTCCAGCGCTACCGTAATCGGCACGCGTCCGACGAACTCCGGAATCAGTCCGAACTTCACCAGATCCTGCGGAGTTACATCCGCATACAGCTCGCCTGCCTTGCGCTCTACGTTGGAAGAAATCTGTGCGTTGAAGCCGATGCTCTTTTTGTCCAGTCTGGATTCCACGATCCGCTCGATGCCGTCAAAGGCGCCGCCGCAGATGAACAAAATGTTCGTCGTGTCAATCGGAATCAGCTCCTGCTGCGGGTGCTTCCGTCCGCCCTGGGGAGGAACACTCGCTACTGTGCCTTCCATGATCTTCAGCAGTGCCTGCTGTACGCCCTCTCCCGAAACGTCGCGGGTAATCGATACGTTTTCACTTTTCTTCGTGATCTTGTCGATTTCATCCAGATATACAATACCGAGCTGTGCCCGTTCAATATCATAA
The DNA here is from genome assembly GCF_025567525.1 of Gallintestinimicrobium propionicum. Taxonomy (NCBI): domain Bacteria; kingdom Bacillati; phylum Bacillota; class Clostridia; order Lachnospirales; family Lachnospiraceae; genus Gallintestinimicrobium; species Gallintestinimicrobium propionicum. Next base: position 125,498 of record NZ_JAOQJY010000009.1, read on the forward strand.
TCAGCCGCCTGAATCAGCTTTAACAGGATGTTTTCAACATCCTCACCGACATATCCGGCTTCCGTCAGCGTCGTCGCATCTGCGATCGCAAACGGTACGTTGATGATCTTCGCCAGAGACTGTGCAAGATATGTCTTGCCGCTGCCGGTAGGTCCCAGCATAATAATGTTGGACTTCTGCAGCTCAACGCCATCGTCGTCCGCCCCGGCTGTCACTCTTTTATAATGGTTATATACAGCAACGGACAGTACCTTTTTGGCCTCTTCCTGACCGATCACATAATCATCGAGGAATTCTTTGATCTGCACCGGTTTCAGCAGGTTGATCTGTTTAGGATCTTCCTCCTGCGGTTCTTCTTCATTTTCCTCTTCGATGATTTCGGCACAGATGTCCACGCACTCATCACAGATATATACGCCGTCCGGACCAGCAATCAGCTTATGCACCTGATCCTGTGTCTTGTGGCAGAAGGAACATCTCACCTGGTCATCAGAAAATCTGCCTGCCATATCGTTCTCCTATCTATTTCTTATTTCAAATAATCCTCGTGGGAAGTGATAATCATATCGATCAGGCCATATTCTTTGGCTTCTTCTGCGGTCTTCCAGTTATCTCTTTCGGTGTCCGCAGCGATCACTTCGTACTCTTTTCCAGTATTCTCCGCAAGAATTCTGTTCATTCTCTCTTTTGTTTTTAATATATGCTTCGCGTTGATTTCGATATCAGTCGCCTGTCCCTGTGCGCCGCCCAGAGGCTGATGGATCATGATTTCCGCATTCGGGAGGGCCATTCTCTTGCCTTTCGTGCCGCCTGCCAGCAAAAAGGCTCCCATGCTTGCCGCCATACCGATACAGATCGTAGAGACATCGCATTTGATAAATTTCATCGTATCATAAATTGCCATACCGGCAGGAATAGAGCCGCCGGGGCTGTTGATATACAGATGGACATCCTTGTCCGGGTCTTCAGATTCCAGGAAAAGAAGCTGAGCCACAACGAGGCTCGCCGTTACATCGTTTACTTCCTCACCCAGGAAAATAATTCTTTCTTTGAGCAGTCTGGAATAAATGTCATAGGAACGTTCTCCGCGGCTTGTCTGTTCGATTACATAAGGTACTAAACTCATATCTGAGCACTCTCCTTTCACAAGGGGTATGCCAGAGCAGTTAAACGCCCCTGCTCTGGCATACATAAAACCCTGCGGTTTTTTTTTATTGCAGCAGGAAACTGCCCCGCTGTCGGATTTGATCTGTTTCCAATCTTATCCCATGGCATTGTCTTTTGCAACAAATCCAGCTGATATTTAAGAAATATTTTAGATCATGTTCGAATCGTTCGCAGTTTGAAATTATTTCTCTACTGCTTCGCTTACAACGAAATCTACAGCCTTGCGGACAGCCAGATCTTCCATGATCTGCTTCTTGCCGGCTTCACCCATCAGCTCTTTGATCTTGTCTGCTTCCATCTTGTAGCCTTCTGCCATGCGCTTTACTTCTGCATCAAAATCTTCTTCCGTAGCTTCGATATTCTCAGCAGCTGCAACCGCTTCCAGAACCAGTCTGGATTTGATTCTGCGCTCTGCCTGAGGTTTTACCTGCTCCATCATGTGCTCGTAGGTAAGACCGGTGAACTGGAAGTACTGCTCCAGGTTCAGGCCCTGCATCTGCAGTCTCTGACCGAACTCGTCGATGGTCTGTCTCTGCTGAGTCTCTACCATAGCGTCCGGGATCTCCATCTGCGCATTCTCTACGATTGCGTCGATGACAGCGTCTTCCTTAGCGCCCTTAGCGTCTGCTTCTTTCTTTGCAAGCAGGCTCTTCTTGATATCTTCTTTGTACTCAGCCAGGGTTTCAAACTCGGAAACCTCGCCTGCGAACTCGTCGTTTAATTCAGGAAGCTGTTTTTCCTTTACTTCCTTAACAGTTACCTTGAACTGTGCAGGCTTGCCAGCCAGCTCGCTTGCATGGTACTCTTCAGGGAAAGTTACGTTTACTTCGCACGCTTCGCCTGCGTTCTTGCCGATCAGCTGCTCTTCGAAGTCGCCGATGAAGGAATGGGAACCGATCGTCAGATTGTAGTTGGTGCCCTTGCCGCCTTCGAAGGCTACGCCGTCGATGAAGCCTTCATAGTCGATTACAGCGATGTCGCCATCCTGTACAGGACGCTCCACAACTACAGTTCTGGAGTTGTTTTCCTGCTGCTGCTTTAAGTCAGCCTCAACCTCTTCGTCGGTTACGGAAACTTCTACCTTGTCAACCTCAACGCCCTTATACTGGCCCAGGGTTACTTCCGGCTTTAATGCAACCTCTGCAGTAAAGATGAAGGATTTGCCTTCTTCGATCTGGGTAACGTTGATCTTAGGAGAAGAAACGATGGTCTCTTCACATTCTTCCAGCGCTTTTTCGTATGCTTCCGGAATCAGGGCATTGGCAGCATCTTCGTAAAATACACCCTTGCCGTACATCTGCTCGATCATCTTCTTGGGAACCTTGCCCTTACGGAAACCGGGTACGGAGATTTTGCTTTTGTTTTTCTGGTAAGCATCTTCCAGTGCCTTGGAAAATTCATCTGCGGAAACCTCAATGGTCAGTTTCGCCATGTTCTTTTCAAGTTTTTCAACCTGTAAACTCATTGTATAAGTCCTCCTCGTGTTGCTTTTGTCCGTCTGACGGATATTCCAGTGAGCCGCCGGTACAAAAGCGTTTTTATAAAAAGACGCACAACCGCATCAAACTCACTACAGTCATTGTACGATTATATCATAAGGTGTTTTAAAATGCCAGTTTTTTTTGACAGTCTCCCGATTTTATGCTATTGTTAAGACAATTCGTGCTGACCCTAAAGATTTTTGCCGCAGTTTTTCGGATTGCGGGCTGATTTTCTGCGGGAGAAGGCGTACACAGGAGGAAATTTTATGGACAACCGCGTAGCCCTGATTGGAATTATGGTGGAAAATCCCGATTCGATCGAAACGATGAACCGTATTTTGCATGAATACGGACAGTATATTATCGGACGGATGGGACTGCCTTACCGGGAGCGCGGTCTTTCTATTATCAGCATTGTTCTCGACGCGCCTATGAACCAGATCAGCAGCCTGTCCGGCAAGCTCGGCATGCTGGACGGCATCAGTACGAAAACCATCTATCAAAGTCTGAAAAAGGAGACATGATTATGAAAAAGTTTGGTTCCCTGCTGATGAGCGCCCTGCTGTGCGCATCCCTGCTCGCAGGCTGCTCATCTTCCGCTTCCGTTTCGCAAAGCACTGTTCCCGAAACCATCAGCACTGCCGAAGGCGCTATCGAAACCGGCTCCGAGGAAGTTTCTTTAGAAGAAATGACTGCTGCTAAAACAGAGACCTCGACCGAAGCCCTGGAGGAAAGCTCTGATGACACCGTTGTCCGCGTAGGCGGCCTCAAAGGTCCTACCACAATGGGACTGGTCAAACTCATGGATGATGCCAAAAACGGCACTGCCGCAAACAACTACGAATTCACAATGGTGACCGCCGCCGACGAACTGACCGGTCTGGTTGCTTCCGGCAAGGTGGACATCGCCCTGCTGCCCGCGAACGTCGCTTCTGTCCTGTATCACAAGACAGAAGGTAAGGTTTCCGTGATCGATATCAACACCCTCGGCGTTTTATATCTGGTATCCGGCGATTCTTCTATCAGCTCGATCGAAAACCTGTCCGGCAAAACCGTTTATCTGCCCGGCAAAGGCACAACCCCGGAATATGTGCTCCGCTATCTGATCTCTGCATCCGGTCTTTCCGACGATGCCGTGACCCTCGAATTTAAGTCCGAAGCATCCGAGGTTGCCGCAGTTCTCGCAGAAGATCCCAATGCGATCGGTCTGCTTCCACAGCCTTTTGTAACTGCTGCCATCGCGCAGAACGACAGCCTGTCCGTTGTCCTTGATCTGACAAAAGTATGGGACAGCCTGCAGGAGGATGGTTCCAACAGCCGTCTCGTGACCGGCGTTTCGATCGTCAACAACGAATTTTTATCCGCACACAAAGATCTTGTAGATACGTTTTTAACGGAGCACGAGGCTTCGATCGCCTATACTGCAGCCGATCCTGAAGGTGCTGCTGCCCTGATCGAAAAGGCAGGCATCGTCGCAAAAGCTGCCATCGCACAGAAAGCACTGCCCGCCTGCAACATCACCTATCTCGACGGACAGGACATGAAGGATGCGTTAAACGGCTATCTGTCCGTACTGCTTTCGCAGAACCCACAGTCCGTTGGCGGTTCCCTGCCGGAGGATGATTTCTATTATCTGCAGTAAAAAAATGTGCTTCGGCACATTCTTGCGCCGAGTGCGCATCCTCGCGGAGCGTTTCTTATCATATGAAAACAAAGTTTCCATATGATAAGAAGTTACAGCTGCATCCCGCGCTTTTGCGTGCGGCTGCAGCTGTTTTGATATGGAGCATTTTTTATGAATAGAAAAAAAGGATTCCCGAAGCTTTTCAAAAAGCTCGGCATATACGCGTTCTGGCTGCTCATCTGGCAGCTGCTTGCTGTTTTCTTTCACAATGACATCCTGCTCGTCGGCCCGTCAAAAACGCTTCGGACCTTTTTTTCATGTCTGATTACCGCTGGGTTCTGGCGTTCCATCTGGTTTTCGATTTCCCGCATCTGCATTGGATTTTTTCTAGCCATGCTGCTCGGCATCCTGACCGGAGCGCTCTCCTGCCGCTTCCGGATTGTCGGGGAATTTCTGGAACCGCCAATTCAGTTTATGAAATCTATCCCGGTCGCGTCATTTGTCATCCTCGCCCTGATCTGGACCGGTTCGAAAAACCTTTCGATCCTGATTTCTTTTCTGGTCGCCTATCCGATCCTGCACATCAGCACGGTCAGCGGCTTAAAAAGCACCGCCTCGAAACTTTTGGAAATGGCGCAGGTTTTTCGCGTTCCTTTCCATAAAAAAGTCTTTTACCTGTACCGTCCGGCGCTGTCTCCTTATCTGATCAGCGCCTGTAAATCGGCGCTCGGCATGGCATTTAAATCCGGCATCGCCGCCGAGGTCATCGGCGTCCCCGACTTTTCCATCGGTGCAAACCTCTATGAAGCAAAAATTTATCTCGACACGGCTTCTTTGTTTGCCTGGACGCTCGCGATCATTCTAATCGCCTCCTGTTTTGAAAAAATTCTGCTCTGGCTCATGACTGCTGCCGGCGGAAAGGGGAACACTGTTCATGAAAAACAATGATCTGATTCTGCAAAAGCTTTCCAAATCCTATCACGGACAGGTCGTCTTTTCCGATCTAAGCCTCGCACTTTCTCCCGGAAACGCCTATTGTCTCATGGCTCCGTCCGGCACAGGAAAAACAACGCTTTTTCGCATCCTGATGGGTCTGGAAACACCGGACAGCGGCACAATAGATGGACTAAAAAATCTCAAAATTTCCGCTGTTTTTCAGGAGGATCGGCTGCTGGAGGGCTACGATGTCCTGACAAATCTCCGTTTTGTGTGCAGGCAGCGCCTTTCCGACGCAGAACTTTCTGCCTACGCTGCAGCCCTTTTGCCGCAAAATGCCCTGTCCCAGCCGGTATGCGAATTTTCCGGCGGCATGAAGCGCCGATTATCTTTGCTGCGTGCCCTGCTCGTTCCCTTCGACCTTTTGATTTTAGACGAACCCTTCAACGGTCTGGACAGCGAAAACCGCAAAAAAGCAGCTGCGCTCGTCCGCAACCGCGCACAGGACAAAATTCTTCTATTTGCCGCCCATACACAAGAGGACGCTGCACTTTTGGGTGCAGAAATTCTCTGCCCGTTCGATTCCTATTGTTCTGTGTAAATCAGTCGTTCCAAAGGAAACTAAAATGACAAAAATTTCCATTATAATTCCCTGTATCCGGAACATACTAAGCTCAAGATAAGCAAATGTGACACTGATACATCGACCGGACAGGCAGCTGCAGAGCCAACGTTCCATCCGATGACAGAGTCTCTGCAGCTTATCTGAAACCCAACAGCAGAAAATAATGGAGGTGACTAATCATGGCAACGAATTCTGGTAAATCCAATAGAGTGGAAGTTCCTGAGGCGAAGGCCGCACTGGAACGCTTCAAAACTGAGGTTGCGTCCGAGCTGGGCGTCAACTTAAAGGAAGGCTACAATGGTGACCTGACTTCCAAGGAAGCCGGCTCCATCGGCGGCGAGATGGTTCGCAGAATGATCAAGAAGCAGGAAGAATCCATGAAATAAAAAGCATTTCATGAAATAAAGATCATTTCATGAATAAAAAATAATTTCAGCCGTCCGGTAAATATCTGCCGGGCGGCTGTTTTGGTCTGTTTCTATTAAATGGGACGGTGCGCTATGCCGTCTTTTTTTTCTTCCTGCGCTGCGCCATCTGCTCGTGGAATTCTTCGAGGGTCGCGCGCCCTTCCTGTGTAACCGGTTTGACCCATTTGCCGCTCGCAGTATAGCATAGCTCGAACACCAGACGGATCAGCTCATCTGTATACAAAAAGGCGAACACGGCCAGGAACGGCAGATGCAGAACCATGCCTGCAACCCAGGTTGCAGGTACGCTGATCGTATACAGACAGATAATTTCCAAAACGGTTCCGAAAATTGCCTCGCCGCCTGCGCGGTAACAGGTATTCATAATGTAGTTACAGGTTCGCACGGTTCCCGCTGCCAGATAAATGAGCAGCATATATTTTCCATATTCCATAGCCTCTGCTCCTAATCCGAACAAAGACAACAGCGGGCGGTTGAAGATCACACCAACCAGACAGATACCAAATGTGATCGCCGGGCAGAGAATCGTGAACCCTTTCACATACTGATAGCCCTTCATATGCCGTCCTGCACCAATCTCCTTGCCGACCACAACGCTGCTGGCATCCGCCAGTCCTCCGAAGAAGGCATAAACAAAGCCCTCCAGAACACGGAACGCTGCCATTGCTGCGATCGCACTTTCCGACTGTCTTCCGATCACGATATTGATCAGCATCTGACCGATGCCGTAAAACAGCTCATTGCACAGAATCGGAAAACATTTGGACAGATAGGTTCCGGCAAATCCTTCTCCCCAGTGGAACATTTCCTGTACATGCAGGGTAACCGTCTTTTTATCTTTCAGCAAAAACACCGTCAGGATGATCAGATTGACAATACCGGAAACCAGCGTGCCTACCGCAGCGCCTGCCGCTCCCATTTGCGGCATGCCGAACCGTCCGTAGATCAGGATCCAGTTCAGGACAAAATTGACCACCAGCGCAACTGCGGAAGAAACGAGGGGAATCTTGACGCGCTCTGTCGCCCGCATCAGAAAGCTGATGATCACCGCCAGTACCTGCAGCGGATAAGCAAAGCCAACGATCCGGATATAGGGAATCGCCACCTCTATAATATTTTTCTTATCTGTATAAATTCCAAGCAGAAACTCCGGTCTTGTCACCGCTACTGCTCCGAACAAAAGACCGACAAGCAGCATAAAGCTCATGGAAAGCCCAAAGGTTTTGTTGATACCCTTTTCACTTTTGGCACCCCAATACTGGGAAAAGAACAAAAGCGCGCCTCCTGCAAATCCGAAATAGCAGGAGAAAAACAGCGACGAAATCTGCGAGCAGATGCCGACCGCCGCGACCGATAGCTCTCCCATGCTTCCGATCATGATCGTATCCACCATGCTCGCCGTCGTAGACAATAAATTCTGAAACGCGATCGGCAGTGCAATAGTATAGACTGCCTGTGCAAATACGTTCCATCTGATTCTTTTCTCTCTCATCTAATACCCCTTATCTGTCGTATTTTTGTCGATGGTATCCCCTCAGTATATCATCAGAGTCAACTACCCACGACCTAAAGGTCATGGGCTTGTAACTGCCCAGTCGTACTAACGGTTTACACCTCCGACCTTTAGCCCCAATAGATACTGCTATCTAAAGTGGCGTTACATCATAGG